>NZ_JAZARS010000007.1:0-289763 GCF_036233855.1 Gordonia sp. Z-3 | reverse complement strand
TCCCGGTCGTACTTCTTCCGCTTCTCTGGCATCGTGCTCCTCATTATCGATGCCTCTACGGTTCGGGGGGAACCTCAAACAACGACTGCGGCAAAAACTCTGCGATGGTGCATGAGTGCCTCCGGTGCGGGATGGTTGGGTCGCTCATGATGGATATCGACGCGCGAGGCGGTGGCGTTATACCCGAATCGGGTCTGTCATTCGAGTGGTCGACGCGGGGTGTTCAGTCGGGTGTCACCGACGGCCTGCACGGGGTGGGAAACCGTGCGTAGCACTCGCACGAACTCGTCGCCGGCATCGTCGAGAGCGCCGTCGTTGTGGATGACGAAGTCGCCACTGTGCTCGGGTGCCGGGTCGGGTCGTGCCAAGCGGTCGGTGACGTCGCGCCGATTCGCGTCCGCGGCCCTGCAGGCGCGCTCGGCGCGCCGGGTCGGACACGCTCACCCGCACGCGGCCAGCCGTGCATAGCGTGTCGCCAGCTCCTCGAGCACACCGCGTGACACGTTGGCGACGACGGTGCGTCCGGTCCGCACGGCATCGTCGACGTGTGTGGGATGTCGTAGCGCAAGCCGTGAGCCGTCCAGCGGACCGCGAACTCGCCACGCGCACACCGTGCTTCAAACTCCGCGACGCTCACCGGTTGATGCACCTCACCGTCACCGGGAGGGCGGGTGCTCACTCTGCGCACTAACGTGGCGTCGCAACGGGCCTTGGCGTAGTCGATGAGCGAGTCCTTGCCGACGCCGCTGGCGCCCACGACAGCTACGAACGCTCCCGGCCCCAGCGCACTCACGAGACTCGGATGCCTTCGCGATAGACCGCTCGAACGACCGGTACCTGCCGTCCGCGCAGGTGGCTGGGTGTCGTCGACACCGTATGCGCCGCAATACGAACCAAGTCGGCGCGCTTACCGACGGCAATCTGCCCTCTGTCGTGCAAGCCGACTGCTGGAGCCGGGTTCCCGCTGACCAGTCGGGCGCCGTCGGTCAGCTGAAGCACGCCGTCGGCAGCCAATTGAAACACCGCTTGCAGTGGGCTCGACGGCACATAGTCGGACGACAGAATGTGCAGCAGTCCGCGGTCGAGAAGGTCGGTGGCGGCCACGTTGCCCGACTGGCTTCCGGGCTGCCTGCTCGCGCCGGTGCGCGATGCGATCGTCCATCTTCTCCGCGCGGATCTGGAGCGATCGCATCTAAGGTGTCGAAGGCTGGTTTCTGACGCACAACTTCCGACACGCCGGTTACGCAGGAACGTCGTACGCCGCGGCGGTGAGGTTGAGCACCTGGCGCTCCTGCTTTGTCGGCGGAGAAGCCACTTCACCAGATGCTGCCACGCGCCACCGACAATCCACGGCGTAAACCGCTTACGCGCCGGGGTAGGACCGCGGTCGCGGAGGCTGAGCGCCCTGGCCAGGCTCATAGTCCTTCTACCTGCGCTGATGCGGTGCCCCCAGTCGGACTCGAACCGACACTGGGCGGATTTTAAGTCCGCTGCCTCTGCCAATTGGGCTATGGGGGCCCGGATGACAGCATGCCATGCACGAAGAATGAGCCGCCTCCGGGCGCGCCCAGGCGCTCGCCGGTGCGGCGCGTTCCCATAGCGGGAGAACTCCTGCGAATGGCTGCATGATTCCGAGACGCACACCAGATTGCCGACCCACATGGCGGCAGCCTCTTCCTCCTCTTGTTGATCACCTCCCGGGAGGGGCTGATCACAGATCGCCAGTAAACCAAAGGCGAATCGATACAAGTCAGCAGGTGTGACGTTCGATCGGCTGATTGCCGGGTCCTTGCGCCTGGATCGTTTGCCAGTTCGCGACCCGGCCCGTTCCCCAAAGGATCTAATTAGCTGCCCGAAGTTTCCGATTGCTAACTCGGTGCTGTATATCTTCAATCGCGCGTGTTGAGGCGCGTGAAGCGGCGGTGCGGAGGGAACGATCATGTTGGCAGACAACCGGAAACAGCGGCGGGCGCGGGAGCGGAGCGAAGCGCGTAAGTCGCGTCGGGTGCAAAAGGCGGTGGTGGCCCTGAGCGCCGGTATCGCGGTGGGCGTCGGTGCTGCGGGAGCCGCTGGTGCCGAGACGATCGGGTCGCAGGCGATCGCCGAGAACAGCTACACAACTGTTGAGAATCTGATCGTCATCGCCGACAACCTCGGGCGTACCCAGGTTGCCATGCTGGCACCGGCCGCATCAGTGTTGCCCGATGGCTGGGTTCCGGTCGTCACCAGCGAGTACTCGACCAGCACCGAGCAACTCAACTTCCTGGAGGCGCTCACCCAGGGTGGGCAGCTGTTGCTCGCCGTGCCCGACACCAGTCACGTCCCCGGCGCGTCTACTGCGCTGTCGGGGATCAGCCCGCAGGTGGCGCAGGCGTTGTCGGCGCTGCCGCTGGCCGACACGCTCGGCAGCGGGGCGACGGTGTACTCGAAGATGGGAACGGCGCTGGTCGGACTGAACCTCGTCAACCTCGACACGGGTATCCAAAACGGCCTCGCCGACGCGGCGGAGCTCCTCGGCGGCAACAAAGTCGACCAGGATGCCGGTCAGCTCACCGGAATTCCGTCGATCGACGACGCGCTGGGCTTCTGGACCGGTAGCCGCACCACCTCGAACTGGACGGGAACCGTCAACTGGTTGGGCGCCAGCGGTACCACCTGGATCAGCCAGGACCAGGTGAGGATGGACGGAATCACCTCCGAACAGCTCACGGCGTTGTTCGGGCAGAATTGGAATCAGCCGGATGCGCTGGTGGTCTCCAACGGATCGAAGGAACTGGTCAAGGTCGGTGAAACCTGCAGGTGGGGCATCTGTATACCCAAGTACGACTACGTGTGGATTGGCGAGACCGACGGCGACGGTAACCAGGTGCACACCACCATCTACGATCCGAACGCAGGAGTCGCTGACGCGTTGTCGGCTCTCGACGGCATCGATGTCGGCGGATTCACCATCACCCAGCGTGAGGCCGGCGGCTCCTACACCGGAGCGCTCGGCGGCCAGGCCGGATGGTTGGCCGCCGCGACCCAGGTGGTGGTGCCCGGGGGCAGCGGAGCCGACGACTATGTCGCGACGGTCCCCGTCTACGCCGCAGGCATCAGCCTGCCCGACGGCCTGTTCACCACCGGCATGCAGCTCAGCCCCGGCCTGGTGACGACCAGCGGACAGTCGGTGGACTCGGTTCTCGGGAGTAGCACCTCCACCTGGTCACTTCCCGCGTTGGGAGTCGGTGCCCAACAGACGTCCCTGCTGGAGTCCTCGCACCTCGGACCCGATGGTTTCTCCTACAACTCGGGATGGACGATCGCGGCCATCACTCTCGGTGATGTGACGGTGCCGGTGGTGTACTCGCTGGGTTCGGTCAACGTCGGTCCCAACGGGTTCGGCGTGAGCGGGCCGTCGATCATGGGTGTGGGTCTACCGGGATTCCAAGTGGGGTCCGCCCCCTCTGGCTCCGTATCGTCGACCATCCCAGATGCCATCTCCCAACTGCTCGGCGACGTTCCCACCTCGGTCATCACTCTCACACCGGAGATGCTGTTCCAGCTGGCACAGATCGAAGATCCGACCGGCGGAGTCCTGAGCGACCCGATCGGCACGCTCGAGTCGGTACTCAGCCCGCTGTTCACCAAGTACGTGACCCCGACGGCCACCGAGGTGTCTCAGGCCATCGCCGACGCCGCCACCGAGGCCGTCAACCAGGGCTCGAGCGCCATCGCCGCAGCCTCCGCAAAGGCCGCCGACGTCACCTCCGAGCTCGCTGACGCCACAGAGAGTGCCAGTCAATTGGCGGTGACTCCGCAGGACGTTGTCGAACCGAGCGCGGTCGAGACCGCCGTACCGTCGAGCGTGGGTCGCCATGCCTTGCCCGACGAACGGTACGCACCGACCGACACAACGGATGCCTCGACGACATACGTCGGGCGCCACCGTGCCGATGATGGGGAGTCGTCAGACGCCGCGAACGATGACGCCACCACCGATGTCGGTTCTGAGGGGACGGGCTCGGATGCCGGCACCGTCACCGCCGGGTCCGACACGGGCAACTCGGATAGCGGCAGCGCAGACACCGCCGGCGCAGACGCCGCGGACGCAGGCAGCAGCAGCTCGGATACCGGCAGCTCCAGCGCTGCCGGCCCCGACGGCAGCGCGGACGTCGGAACCTCTGACAGCAGTGGCTCCGACAGCGGTGACGGTGCTGCCGCCTGATCGGTGGCGGGGATCAACGCCGACACGCTTTGATCGGTCGTGTCGGCGTTGACCTCTGGTCAGGGGGCGCGATTTATCGTGGCGATCCCCACACCGTCGTAGATTTGTTGGCCGGGGGCCTCGCTACGCCGTATCGGTGTAGTCGGTGAATCCGTATTGTTCGTGCGGCCCGATCGCGGCGAATTCGAACAGCCCATCGCCGCTGACCGCTGCGTCGTCGATCGTTGCGACGAACTGGGTGAGATGGTCGGTGACACAGAACATCTTCATCGTGGGATCGAGTTCGGACACCTTGAGGTGGAGGTCTTCGACCTTCAGCTCGCCCTGCCACATACCGTGACGCCAATCCGGTTCCAGGCCATAGCCGGTGCCGAACGCGAGGTGATTGGCCAGCTGGGGCCGACAGGCCACGGTCGTGACCACCCCGGTCGGGCGGGTGAAGCGGAGGGTGGCGGCGGCGACGTCGCGGGTACCCGGAACGAACGAGATGTCATGGGCCACATGGCCGAGCCACTCGGGTTCGCGATCCGGGTCATCCCAGACGCGGCGCGCGTCGTCCATCACTCGTTCGCCCGTCTCGGTCTCCTGAACCACGACGACGATCGAGAAGTCGGCGAACCGCATCACCGAGTAGATCCAGAAGAACGTCCCGGACACGTTCGCGTCGGCCTTCCGGCCGGGTGGCTCTGCCTCGCCCACCGGTCGCACACCCCAGGATCGATCGCGGTTGCCGCGCCAGTCGGGGCCGGTGACCTCAAACGACTCGCCGTCGACGGTCAATGCCCCGCGCCAGGTGCCCGTCTGTACAAATCGTTGAGTGTCGAAGAACACCCGCTCGATCTGCCGCTGAAAATGGCGCGGTTCGAGAACCGCAGGGCCGGCCGCGTCGAAGACGAGGTCGAACGCGAGGTCGCCGTGCCCGCGGTCGAGCGCGACCCGAAGACGGTGCAGCCCTTCGAGGATCTCGATGGTGAACGGGCCGATCCGCAGATCGCTGCGATCGGCTCCCAGCGCCCGGGATGCGCGCACGACGATGTGTTCGTCGTGATGACGCACCACTGCGAAACAGTCCGCCACACCGAGATTCGGGTAGACGCCCAGTCCGATGATCAACCACGGCAAATCCGCACTCGGGCCGTGGCAGTTGAAGTAGTAGCGGTCGTAGAAGTTGCGATCGGAGGTCTGCACATGCCGGATGACCTCGGCGACCTGATGAATGGGGTAGTCGTCCATCGGGGACAGCGTCATCGCACGTTCTCCCAGTATGTTCCGGCGAGCATCGCCTCGAGCGTGGCGCGATGCATGATCATGTCGTCGGTGTCATCGGGTTGTTCGGCCTGCCCGAAGTGGATGGCGCGGGACTGGATACGAAACATCACGACGGCGTGGATCAGCGCCGCATAGGTCAGATAGAAGTCCAGGTCACGGAGCTCGTGGCCGCTGACTCGCGTGTACGTCGCCGCGACGTCGTCGCGTGCCAAGAAGTCGGGAAGTCCCGGCATGCCCGCCATCTCGGTGAGGTCCTGGAAGAATCTGTGCAGGAAGATCAACCAGGCCACGTCGAGTTCCCGGGGGCCGTAGGCCGCCATCTCCCAGTCCAGCACCGCGGTCGGCGTGAAGTCCCGGTAGATGACGTTGCCGATCCGGGCGTCTCCCCAGGTCAGCACCGGGTCCGATTCGTCGGGCAGATGCGCCATCGCCCAATCGAATCCACGCTCGATCAGCGGGGAACCCGCGCGACCGGCCGAGGACCAGGTATAGAACTCGCGCAGCCGGCGAACATGGGCGGCCAGGGGCGTCTCGCCCGGGCGTGGGAGGTCGAGTGACTCCTTGGGGACCGGTGCGGAGTGGATCATCGCCACAGTGGCGATCGTCGTCTCGGTGAGGGTGCGTCGTTGGTCGTCGTCGGCCTCGGTCAACCATGAGCCGAAGGTGTAGGGCATCACGTCAGGTGGCACGAGGCCGTCGATCCGGCCCATCACGAAGAACGGCGCGCCCAGTGGCTCCGGGTCGGGTTCGGACCAGTACAGCGGGGGCACCGCCGCGCCGGTGGTGGCAGCGACGTGCTCGATGATCCGGAACTGCCGGTCGAGATCGTAGGTGGGGAACACGGGATCGCTCTGCGGGAGTGGGGCGACGCGTACCACCAGTTCGTGGGCGCTTCCCGACCACCGGGCGTCCAGCACGATGGTCTCACTCGACATGCCGTTGGCCGAGGGGATCTCGAGGCGGGTGATGGTCGCCGGTCCGCCGACTGCTGTGGGGAGCCAATTGTCGAGGCGGTCACGAAGCCACCCCGGGTCGCGGCGGGATGACGTGGGGCGCGCGATCTCGCTGGGATCGGGCGACTCGATTGAGGGCATCGGTACATCCATCGGACGAGGGGGTGGGCGGAGTGAATTAGAACACGTTTCACTTGAGAGGCGGGGGAGTTCCGCGTGATCGATACCGCACATGCTTTTTCGTCCGATGGAACGATTGACCACATTCGATTAATGCTGATAACTTAACGGCGATAACCAAACGCTCCGGGGGGTAGTGATATGGCGAAGACGACGGCGCTGGTCCTACGCGCCCCGCGAGCGGTGCTCGCCGGGGCGGTGCTGTTGCTCGTGCTGGCCGGGCTGTATGGGGCGACGGCCGCGCAGCACCTGCTGTCCGGTGGTTACAGCGATCCGACGTCGGCCTCGGCCCGTGCCGACGAGAACTTGGATGACACTTTCGGTCGCGGTGGCATGCAGGTAGTGGTGAAACTCGATGGCCCGCCGGGTATGGACATGTCCACCGACGCGCACGCGCAGCAGGTGGGCAACTCCATCGTCGCCGAGCTCGCCGCCAAAAAATATGTGCAGCAACCGATCCTGTCGGTCTGGGGTAATCCGGAACTCGCGCCGGCGCTCGTCAGCGAGGACTCGTCGTCGGCACTCGTGATCGCCACGCTGGACGGCGGGGAAGAGGACGCCCCCGCCTATGCCAGTGAGATCGAAGAGCAGCTCACCGGTGACCGGGACGGGATCTCGGTTCGCGTGGGCGGGCAGGGGCTGGTGTTCAATCAGGTCAACGAACAGACGACGAGGGACCTGGCGATAGCCGAGGGGATTGCCATCCCGATCAGCTTCCTGGTGTTGATCGTGGTGTTCGGCGGTCTGGTCGCCGCAGCCCTGCCGGTGCTCATCGGGATCGTCGCCATCGTCGGGACCTTCGCGTTGCTGCGTGTCATCGCCGAACTCACCGATGTGTCGATCTTCGCGCTCAACCTCACGACGGCACTCGGTCTGGCTCTCGCCATCGACTACACCTTGCTCATCGTGACCCGTTATCGCGAGGAGGTCGCGCGAGGGTCCGATCGACCGGCCGCAATCGTGACGACGATGGCGACAGCGGGACGGACCGTGGCCTTTTCGGCGGTGACCGTTGCGCTGGCGCTCGTCGCGCTCGCGATCTTCCCGATGTACTTCCTGCGCTCGTTCGCCTATGCCGGCGTCGGTGTCGTGGTGGTCGCTGCGGCCGCCGCGCTCATCCTCACCCCAGCACTGCTGATGGTGCTCGGTCCGCGGGTGGATGCCCTCGATGTGCGGCGACCGGTTCGGCGGTTGTTCGGCCGCGCGGCACCGACACCGCAGCCGATCGAACAGACCCGCTGGTATCGGATGGTGCAGTTCGTGTTGCGCCACGCACTACCGGTCGCGCTCGTGGTGACGGCGATCTTGCTCGTCCTGGGAGCGCCGTTCCTGGGTATCCGGTTCGGGTTCCCTGACGATCGCGTCCTGCCCCCCTCGGCGTCGGCGCATGTGATCGCGCAGGAGGTCCGCGACGATTTCGCCCAGGATCTGTCGTCGACGGTGACGATCGTGGCCTCGGGTGTCGGGGATTCGCACTCGCTGTCTGGGTATGCCGGTGAGCTGTCCCAGGTGTCCGGCGTCGACTCGGTGACCACCCCGACAGGCACTTTCGTCGACGGACAGGCCGTGGGGCCGGGCTCGACCGGCGACCAGCGCGGTGACGTGTCGATCGTCTCGGTGGCGTCGAGCGCCGAACCGATGCGTGAAGACGGACGAGATCAGCTCGACGCGTTGCGGGCCGTCGAGTCACCGGATGGCGTGGAGGTGCTGTTCACCGGCCTCGCTGCGACGAACGCCGACACGGTCGACTCGATCTACGCGCATCTGCCATGGGTGCTCGGCTCTATCGCGGTGGCCACATTCGTGCTGTTGTTCCTGTTCACCGGCAGCGTCGTGCTGCCGCTGAAGGCGCTGGTGCTCAACATCTTGTCGCTCTCGGCGACGTTCGGTGCGATGGTCTGGTTCTTCCAGGACGGACATGCCGCCGGCCTGGGTACCACGGCGACCGGCTATCTGGTCGCGACGATGCCGGTCCTGATGTTCTGTATCGCCTTCGGCCTGTCGATGGACTACGAGGTGTTCCTGCTCGGGCGCATCCGTGAGGAGTGGCTCGCCTCGCAGCGCACACGGGCCGACAGCGATCACGCCGTGGCGGTGGGACTGGCCCGCACGGGCCGGGTGGTCACCGCGGCGGCGCTACTGATGAGCATCGTGTTCGCCGGGATCGCGGCATCCGAGGTGTCGTTCATGCGTATGTTCGGGGTGGGACTGACTCTCGCGGTCCTCATGGATGCCACCATCATCCGGATGCTGTTGGTGCCGGCGTTCATGCGGCTGGCCGGCCGGGCGAACTGGTGGGCACCGGGGCCGCTACGACAGCTGCACGACAGGATCGGGTTGTCGGAGGGACCCGGACCGGACGCGCCGGTCGCACGCCGACCATCGACACAGGAGCACAGTGCAGAGCATTCCGAAGAGGAGCAGATCACCCCGCGGATCGGGTGAACTGCTCGCCGAGGAGATCATCTCCTCGGCAACCGAGTTGCTGGTCGAGCATGGGGATGACGCAGCGGTGTCGATCCGCGCCGTTGCCTCGCGCGTCGGTGTGACACCGCCGTCGATCTATCTGCATTTCGCCGACAAGGACGCGTTGCTCGACGCGGTGTGTGCCCGCTACTTCGAGCAACTCGACGGCGAGTTCGCAGCGGTCGCCGCTGGGCTCGATGATCCGCTCGAACGCGCACTGCAACTGGGCATGGCGTACGTGCGGTTCGCGATGTCGACCCCGGTGCTCTACCGGATTGCGTTCCGGCAGTCGGAGCCCGGGTTGTCGAAGGTCGACGAGGTGCTCTCCGCGTCGGCTTTCACCCGCATCGCGGCGACGGTCGGTGAGCTCGCTGACGAGGGCTTCTTTCCGGAATCCGACGTCGGCGAGGTGGTGCTCGAGCTGTGGGCCGCGGCGCACGGTGTCGCGTCGCTGATGTTGGCAAAACCAGAGCTGTCCTGGGGCCCCGATCTCCGCCTGGCCGAGACGTTGCTGCGCTCGGTGTGTCTGGGGCGGACCACCCTGGGCATGCTCGGCCTGGACCTCCGGTGCGACGAAGCGCGCAGCTGGTTGGGTGCGTTGCGGCGTGTGCAGCCCTGACCGGGCGCCCGCGGGGAGCAGCAAGAGACGGTCCGGGTCAAGAGAAGGTAAAGTCGGAACCTGACGGCAGCTGTACACGTTGTCACTGCAGACGTCACCACAGACCAATCGAGCACGAAGGAGCACGTAGGTGCGAGAGAGCAGCAACCCGGTTATGCGCGGCGTGGTCCGCGATAACCAGACCGGCCCCGCCGGGTTCGGCGCCGGGACGGCCGCCGCCGGTCAGGGTGCCATGTGGAATCAGTACGGGCAGCAAGCCGACCCGTACACGCAGCAGGCGCCGTCGGTCAGCCGCCAGCTGACCATCGACGATGTGGTCACCAAGACCGCAATGACTCTGGGGGTGCTGACGATCTCCGCGATCGTCTCGTACTTCCTGGTGAACTCCAACGAAGCGCTCGCCACGCCGCTGATGCTCGTCGGCGCGCTCGGCGGCCTCGCCCTGGTCCTCGTCGCGACCTTCGGCCGGAAGCAGGACAACCCGGCGATCGTGCTCGGTTACGCACTGCTCGAGGGTCTGTTCGTCGGTTCCATCTCGTTTGTGTTCGCGAATTGGATGGTGTCCGGTGACACGTCGGCCGGAGCACTGATCGGGCAGGCCGTGCTCGGCACGTTCGGTGTGTTCTTCGGGATGCTGCTGGTGTACAAGGTCGGCGCCATCCGCGTCACCCCGCGCTTCACCCGCATGCTCTTCGCGGGCATGATCGGCGTCATCGTCCTGATGCTGGGCAACCTCGTGATCGGCTTCTTCAACGGCGGCGAGGGGTTCGGCCTGCGTGACGGCGGCCCGCTGGCGATCATCTTCTCGCTGGTGTGCATCGCCCTGGCGGCCTTCAGCTTCCTGCTCGACTTCGACGCCGCTGACCGGCTGATCCGGGCCGGCGCACCGGAGCGCGCCGCCTGGGGCGTCGCACTCGGCCTGACGGTCACCTTGGTCTGGCTCTACGTCGAGATCCTGCGTCTGCTGAGCTACTTCAACTCCGAGTAGGTCCGACCAGACCCTGCACAGCCGGGCCCCGCACTGTTGGTGCGGGGCCCGGCTGCGTGTCCGGCTCGGCGGCCGTATGGGAAACAGCGGGTCGCGCGCCACCACCGAGGTCAGCCCGGCGACCCGAGGCACGCAAAATGTTCTCGCATCACATCGTGTGGTCTTGGTAGCGTTCGCTCTCATGTGCTGAGCAGTCACCGGTCGGCGATGAATCGCGCCGGCCACATCGGTCAACACTTCATGCCGCACGAAAGGACCTCATCGGTGACTGCTGCTCACCCTCTACCCACACGTCGCGCCGACGCGCTCTCCCGACCCGACCTGTTGCTGATCACTGTTCTGCTGGTCGCGACATTCGTGGTCATCCTCAACGAGACCGTCATGACCATCGCCATCCCGGTGCTGCAGCGCGACCTCGACGTCCCGCCCAGCGTGGGTCAGTGGCTGACGACGGCGTTCATGCTGACCATGGCGGTGGTCATCCCGCTGACCGGGTTCCTCATCCAGCGCGTGGGAGCGCGCACCCTGTTCATCGTCGCGATGTCTGCGTTCAGCATCGGGACGGTGGTGGCCGGTCTCGCCCCGGGTTTCGAGATCCTGCTGGTGGCCAGGGTCATTCAGGCGGTGGGTACCGCGATCATGCTGCCGCTGTTGATGACCACCGTCATGACCGTGGTGCCCGAACATCGGCGTGGCGTGATGATGGGCAACATCTCCGTGGTCATCGCGGTGGCGCCGGCGCTGGGGCCGACGGTGTCGGGCTTCATCCTGGATCATTTCGGTTGGCGGTGGATCTTCGGTTTCGTCGCGCCGATCGCAGTGCTCGCGTTGATCGTCGGGGCGGTGTTGGTCCGCCCGGTCGGGGAGCGGGTGGCCGCGCCCATCGACTACCTGTCGATCCCGTTGGCCGTGTTCGGTTTCGGTGGTCTCGTCTACGGCCTGGCCGGGGTCGGTGAGTCGGCCGAGGCCGATGCCGCCGTGCCGGTGTGGATTCCGTTCACCGTCGGCGTCGTGGCGCTGACCGCGTTCCTCACCCGGCAGCTGGTGCTGCAGCGCAGCGATCGCGCTTTGCTGGATCTGCGCGTCTTCGGTTCCGCACAGTTCTCGTTGGCCATGGGCGCGATGGTGGTCGCGATGGCCACGATGCTGGGCACCTTCATCGTCGTCCCGTACTTCGCGCAGACGGTGCTGGGTCTGGACCCGCTGACCACCGGGCTGCTGACGCTGCCGGGCGGCCTGATCATGGGCTTGGCCGGACCATTGGTCGGGCGCATCTACGACGCGAAGGGTCCACGCGTGCTGGCGATCCCCGGCACCATGACGGTGAGCGCGGGTGTGTGGTTGCTCGTCGGCGTGAACCCGTCGACATCGCCGTGGCTGTTGATGAGTGCCAACGCGCTGCTGTGCCTCGGGCTCGCCGCCACGTTCACGCCGTTGATGACGCTGGGGCTCGGGTCGGTCGAGCCGCGGTTGTATTCACACGGCTCTGCCGTCCTGGGCACCTTTCAGCAGGTTGCCGGCGCAGCGGGCACCGCCTTGTTCATCACGGTGATGACGGTGGTGGCCACCGCGGATCAGGATGCCGGAATCGTCGAGGCCGAAGCGATCAGCCACGGTGTGCAGCGCGTGTTCACGGTCGCCGGGGTGCTCAGCTTCGTACTGATCGCGATCGTTTGTTTCGTGCGGAAGCCGCACGCGGTGGACGAGCCGGAATCCCACGCGACCGCCGATCTACCCGAATCGGTGGCCGTCGACCGCTGACCCGCGGTTTCTCTCTCCCCCCGGGTATGACCGAGCCCTCCACAAACGCGTGGAGGGCTCGGCCACTTCTGGGGTAAAAACCGTCAGCGGTGGGCTTGTAACCGCTCGCTCAGCTGAGCCGCTCGAGCACCATCGCCATGCCCTGACCGCCACCCACACACATCGACTCGATTCCGAAGGTCTTGTCGTGGGTCTGCAGGTTGTTGAGCAGGGTGGTGGTGATACGTGCGCCGGTCATCCCGAACGGGTGACCCAGAGCGATGGCGCCGCCGGACACGTTCAGCTTGTCGTGGTCGATGCCGAGTTCGTTCGCCGACCCGAGCACCTGCACCGCAAAGGCCTCGTTGATCTCCACGAGGTCGATGTCGGAGATCGACATCCCGGAGATGCGCAGCACCTTGCGGATCGCCTCGATCGGGCCGAGGCCCATGATCTCCGGCGACAGGCCGGTCGCGGCGGTCGCCACGACCCGCGCCAGCGGCGTCAGCCCCAGCTCCTTTGCCTTGGTGTCGCTCATGATGACCAGCGCGGCAGCCCCGTCGTTGAGCGGGCAGGCATTGCCCGCGGTGATGGTGCCGTCCGGACGGAACACCGGCTTGAGCTGGCTGACCTTCTCGTAGGTGGTGCCCGCGCGCGGGCCGTCGTCGGTGGTCACGCTCGTGCCGTCGGGCAGCGTGACCGGGTCGATCTCACGCTCGAAGAATCCGGCCTTGATGGCCTCTTCGGCGCGGTTCTGGCTCTGCACACCCCAGCGATCCTGATCTTCGCGGGAGATGCCGGTGAAACTCGCGACGTTCTCCGCTGTCTGACCCATCGCGATGTACACGTCGGGGATCAGGTCGTCTTGGCGCGGGTCGTGCCAGGTTCCGGCACCACCCTCGGCGGACTTCTCGGTGCGGGCCATGGCCTCGTCGAACACCGGGTTCTTGGAGTTCGGTGCGCCGTCGGCGCCACCGGAGATTCCGAAGCTCGAGACGCTCTCGACGCCACCGGAGATCAACACGTCGGCTTCGCCCGCCTTGATGGCGTGCAGCGCCATCCGGGTGGTCTGCAACGACGAAGAGCAGTAGCGGTTCACCGAGACCCCGGGGATGTGGTCGTAGCCGAGCTCGACCGCGATCACGCGCGCGATGTTGTAGCCGCCCTGGCCGCCGGGCTGTCCGATTCCCCAATGGATGTCCTCGATGTCGCGCGGATCGAGTTCGGGCACCTTGGCCAGGGCCGCGGCGACCATCTGCCGGGACAATTCATCCGGGCGGACGTCTTTGAGGGATCCCTTTCCGGCGCGACCGATCGGGGAGCGGGCATGGGCGACGATGACTGCTTCAGGCATGTGCGTTACGTTACTCCCCGGCCGTTACGCGGTCGTGAGTCCGGCCGAGCAGGTGGCGCACCCGGGTGATGATCCGACGCTGCTCCACGGCCTCGGACACCTCGGGGGGTTGCGGCAACGGTGTGGGGCCCCACTCATCGATGGCCGCAAGGACCTCGGGCAGCAGGATGTCGGCGGCCAGCGCGTATCCGGCCGCCGACGGGTGGTACTGATCAGGCGAGAACAGGTGCTCGGGTTTGGCCAGGAACTCACTGGCGAGTAGATCGGCCATCGGCACCGCACGTCCGCCTGCCGCTCGCACCGCACCCCGTTGGGCTGCGGCAAGCGAGAGTCCCCAACGGCGCAAGACGGTGCGCAACGGTTGTGGGATAGCAGTGATGACGCCCAGATCGGGACACGTGCCCACCACGACCTCCGCCTCCTGCGCCACCAGCAGAGCGACTGCCTCGCCGAGGCGCCGTGCCGAGGTACGGATGCCGTTGCGGGCGGTGACATCGTTGGCCCCGACCAGGATGACCGCGAGATCCGGACGCTCGCCGGTGATGAACATCGCGTCGATCTGCGCCGCCAACCCCTTGGACGTGGCGCCCACGATGGCTTTGTTCGCGTACCGGACGGTTTTGCCGGTCTCCGCGGCGACCCGCCGCGCCACCTGCACCCCCGGCGTTTCGTCGGCGATGTCGGCGCCCAGGCCCGCCGCGGTGGAATCCCCGAAGACAGCGAGGAACAGATCGACCGCGGCGTCGCGCGTGTAGCGGTGGGGTCCGGTGCCGTCGGGCCAGTAGATCCCGTCGCCGTTGGGGGCGTCGTCGGTGCGATGGGGGATCACCGTACGAGCTTCGGCCGCTTGACCGTTGAGATAGTTGTAGGCCGCCCACGAGGCGCCGGCGCTGGCCGCGGTCGCCGCCACCGTGGCGCCCACGTCACGCAGGATTCGGTTGCTGTCCATGCTGACCTGACTTGCGGGCGAACCGGTGAGTTGACCGGAGAAGAGACCGATGACACCTGCGCGACACGGCAGCCAGCTTAGTCCGAGTTCGAGTCGTTCCCATGCCTCTGGGACCATGGACACATGCGTATCGCTGATCACGTCGTGGATCTGGTGGGCGACACCCCGCTGGTCAAACTCAACTCGGTGACCAAACCCGGTTCGGGACTGGTTGCGGCCAAACTCGAATACCTCAATCCGGGCGGCAGCAGCAAGGACCGGATCGCGGTGCGGATGGTGGATGCGGCAGAGAAGTCCGGGGCGCTCAAGCCCGGTGGCACCATCGTCGAGCCCACTTCCGGCAACACCGGTGTGGGTTTGGCGCTGGTGGCTCAGCAGCGTGGCTACAAGTGCGTCTTCGTGTGCCCCGACAAGGTGGGTGAAGACAAGCGCAACGTCTTGCGGGCCTACGGCGCGGAGGTGGTGGTGTGCCCGACGGCGGTGCCGCCGGAGCATCCCGACAGTTACTACTCGGTTTCCGACCGGCTCGTCCGCGAGATCGATGGTGCCTGGAAGCCCGACCAGTACTCGAACCCCGCGGGACCGCAGAGTCACTACGAGACCACCGGCCCGGAGATCTGGGCCGACACCGAGGGCACAGTGACCCACTTCGTCGCTGGTGTGGGCACGGGCGGCACCATCACCGGCACCGGCCGCTACCTCAAAGAGGTATCCGACGGGTCGGTGCAGGTGGTCGGCGTGGATCCGGAGGGTTCGGTGTACTCCGGTGGCACCGGCCGGCCTTACCTGGTCGAAGGTGTCGGTGAGGACTTCTGGCCGAGCGCCTATGACCCGACAGTGCCCGACGAGATCATCGCGGTCTCCGACGCCGACTCGTTCGACATGACCCGACGCCTCGCACGCGAGGAAGGTCTCTTGGTCGGTGGCTCCTGCGGAATGGCCGTGGTGGCGGCGCTCCAGGTCGCCGAGCGGGAGGGTCCCGACGCGGTCGTCGTGGTGCTGTTGCCCGACGGGGGACGCGGCTATCTCGGCAAGATCTTCAACGACGAGTGGATGAGCAGCTACGGCTTCCTGCGTACCCCGCTCGACAGCAAGGCCAAGGAATCCCTCGTGGGTGACGTACTGCGCGGGAAGACGGGCGCGTTGCCCGATCTGGTGCACACCCATCCGCAGGAGACCCTGCGCGATGCCATCGAGATCCTGCGTGAGTACGGCGTCTCCCAGATGCCGGTCGTCGGCGCCGAGCCGCCGGTGATGGCCGGTGAGGTGGCCGGCGCCGTCACCGAACGCGACCTGCTCAGTGCGGTGTTCGAGGGTCGCGCCAATCTGGCCGATGCCGTCTCCGAGCACATGGGCGACCCGTTCCCACTGATCGGCTCGGGTGAGCCGTTGTCGGCGGCCACCAAGGCGTTGTCGGAGTGCGATGCGCTGATGGTGGTAGAAGAGGGCAAACCGATCGGCGTCATCACCCGGCACGATCTGCTGGCCTTCGTCAGCAGCCATCCGACCGTCGGCTGAGCCGGCCATCACCCGACCCGAGGAGCATCGAAGTGAGTGAACAGCGCAGCGCTGCGGATTCGTCTCGCTGGCAGGGGTTCTCCACCCAGGCCATCCACGCCGGGTACGACCCGGACCCGCAGACCGGGGCAGTCAACGTCCCGATCTACGCCAGTTCCACGTTCGCCCAGGACGGGGTCGGCGGGCTCCGTGATGGATTCGAGTACGCCCGAACCGGCAATCCCACTCGGCGGGTGCTCGAGGCCAACATCGCCGCTCTCGAACGTGGCACCTACGGGCGTGGTTTCGCCAGCGGCATGGCCGCCACCGATGCGTTGTTGCGCGCGACCCTGCGGCCCGGTGATCACCTGGTCATCCCGAACGACGCCTACGGCGGCACCTTCCGACTCATCGACAAGGTGTTCAGCCAGTGGGGTATCACCTACTCGGCGGCGCCGGTCTCCGATGTGGATGCGGTGCGCGCGGCGATCACGCCGGCCACCAAGCTGGTGTGGATCGAGACCCCCACCAATCCGCTGCTGAACGTGGGTGACATCGAGGCGCTCGCCGGGGTCGCCCACGAGGCCGGGGCGCAGTTGGTGGTTGACAACACCTTCGCCTCGCCATATCTGCAGCAACCGATCACGCTGGGCGCCGACGTGGTGCTGCATTCGACCACCAAGTATCTGGGTGGTCACTCCGACGTCGTCGGCGGTGCGCTGGTCACCAACAGCGAGGAACTCGACGAGGCGGTGGCGTTCCTGCAGAACGGTGCCGGCGCGGTGCCCGGACCGTTCGACGCATACCTCACCATGCGCGGCATCAAAACCCTCGCGGTGCGCATGGATCGCCACTGCGACAACGCCGAGAAGGTGGTCGATTTCCTGTCGTCGCACCCGAAGATCGACAGTGTGCTCTATCCGGGAATCCCGACACATTCGGGACACACGGTGGCCGGCAAGCAGATGCGTCGATTCGGCGGCATGGTCTCCGTACGGCTCAAGGACGGACAGGCTGCCGCCCAGGAGTTCTGCGCCCGCACCGAGGTCTTCACGTTGGCCGAGTCGCTGGGTGGGATCGAATCACTCATCGAGCACCCGGGAGCGATGACGCATGCGTCGACCGCGGGTTCGCTGTTGGAGGTGCCTGCCGACCTGGTGCGGCTGTCGGTCGGTATCGAGGACATCGCCGACCTGCTCGGCGACCTCGAGAACGCGCTGGGGTGAGGCGAGGGCCGCGGCCATGTTGACCGGTGCCGACGTCGACGACGCGGTGCGCGCGCTGTCCACGGTGATGCGACGCACGCCGCTGGTCGCCTCGCGGGTGCTGTCCGAACGGATCGGCTGCGACGTCTGGCTCAAGTGCGAGAACCTCCAGCGCACCGGGTCGTTCAAACCACGCGGGGCCTACTTGAGGATCTCCCGATTGTCGGCGGAGGAACGCGCCCGCGGCGTCGTCGCGGCCAGCGCCGGCAATCACGCACAGGGGGTGGCCTGGTCGGCCGCCGAACTCGGTATCCGTGCGCGCGTCTACATGCCGACCGGTGCCGCGCTGCCGAAAATCGCCGCGACCAAGGCCTACGGAGCCGAGGTCATCCTCGAGGGTTCCACCGTCGACGAGGCACTCGAGTCGGCCCGCCGGTACGCCGACGAGACCGGTGCGATTTTGATCCACCCCTTCGATCACCGTGACATCGTGGCCGGTCAGTCCACCGTCGGAGCCGAGATTTTGCAGCAGATGCCCGACGTGGACGCCATCGTCGTGCCGACCGGAGGGGGCGGGCTGCTCGCGGGGATCGCCTCGGCGGTCAAGGCGCGACGCCCCGAGACCACCGTCATCGGCGTGCAGGCGGCGCAGGCGGCGGCATGGCCGCAGTCGCTGGCCGCCGGCCACCCACTGGCGTTGGCGGCGATGAACACCATGGCCGACGGCATCGCGGTGGCCCGACCGGGCGACGTGCCGTTCGAGCACATCACCCAACTGGTCGACTCCATCGTCACCGTCAGCGAGGAATCGCTCAGCACCGCACTGCTGCTGATGCTCGAGCGCGCCAAACTCGTGGTGGAACCGGCCGGCGCCGCGGGCGTCGCCGCACTGGCGGCCGGGACCCTCGACCTGTCGGGCAAGGTGTGTGTGGTCGTCTCGGGCGGCAACATCGATCCACTACTCCTCAGCCATGTGACCACCCACGGACTGACCGCGGCCGGACGATTTCTCACGGTCACCGCGACGGTCTCCGACCGGCCCGGCGGTCTGATCGCCCTGCTCGAACTGCTCCGTGACCGTGGCGCCAGCGTCGTCGACGTGGTGCACTCTCGGGTCGCCGACGACCTGTACCTCGACGAGGTGCAGGTGACGGTCAGCGTGGAAACCCGCGGCCCCGAGCATCAGCGCGAGGTGCGACGCGCATTGGCCGACGCCGGTTTTTTGCGGGAGTGACGCCTCAGACCTGTGGTGACAGCGTCGAGAAGTGTCGGATCGTGTCGGTCTCGACGGTCTTAAACACCGTGGCCGCGGTCGGACCGGAGAAGGCCGTGACCGCCTTCGCCGACGTCGACAGCTCCAGCGCGAACGACCACACGAGCCGGCAGCCCACCTCGGCGGGGGAGATCTCGGTGAGCTCGCCGAAGCGCTTGAGGCCCGGGGTGGAGGCATTCTCGGCGTAGAAGGCGTTGCGGTACTCGCCGGTGTCGGCGTTCTCGTCCCAGACAAAGAAGTGCTCGTTCAACCCGGCGAATCCGGGCCCCAGCGCTGCCTTGCGTTTGGTGCCGACACCGTAGGGCGGGGGTGAGACGAACTCGATCGACTTGATCGCCCGACACCAATCCAGGGTGTGCTGTCGCGTCAGTTCGACCCAGGCTCGCCGGGGACTGACCGGAAGATGCACGTCGATGCGGTAGGTGACCGGGGCGTTGTCGAAGAAGTCGAGGTCGATGGACTCGAGTGGGTAACTGCGCGCCATGGCCTTCATTCATACACGGTCACCTCGGCTCACCGTGGCCGCTCGGTCCTTGCGCCGGTCAACGAGATGTGGCACCGATCCGACCGGGCGCTAATCTGGCTGGGTGTCTGACTCCGAGGCGCCGGCCCCCGACGCGGTCACCGTGATCGGCTTGCTGGGCCCGGTGGCCGTGGGCGTCGGAGCTCGCGATCCTGACACATTGGTGACGGTGGCAGGTGTGCGCGCCCGCCGTCTGCTGGCGTCGCTTGCGCTCGCGGACGGTCGAACACGATCGGCGGAACGGCTCATCGACGATGTGTGGACAGATGCGGCGCCCCGGTCTCCGATGTCGGCGCTGCACACCCAGATCTCGCGGCTGCGACCGCTACTCGGCATCGGCCGCCTGCAGGGTGGGGTCAACGGGTATCGCCTCGTCGACTGCCGAACCGACTGTGACATCGTCGCCGATCTGCTCGACGACCCGGACAGCGCGGCGTTGCATGCGGTCGCCAGGTGGTGGCGAGGCGTGCCCGGCGACGATCTCGGCGATGATGCGGGATCAGGTCTCACCGCCGAGATCCGGCGTCGCGCGGACGGATTGCGGTCGTCGCTCGACCAGCGACGCGTGGCGCGTGCACTGGCCGAGGGCGACTTTGCGGTGGCCCGCGAGATCGCCGACTCGCGTTGTCGCGCTGACCCATTGGACGAGACGGCGCATGTGGATCTGATGCGGGCGTTGGCCGGGCAGGGTCGGGTGGCCGAAGCCCTGGCGGTATTCACCCGACTGCGACGGACGCTGTCGCAGCACCTCGGAGTCGATCCGGGACCGCAGGCGATCGCACTCAACACAGACCTGCTGGCGACCGACCAACGCTCCGGCGACGCCGCGGCACCGGTGCCGCGGAGCCCGTCTGCTCCGCGGCGCGGGCACACCGTGGGGCTGATGGTGGACGCATCCGACCTCATCGGCCGGGACGGTGACATCCGCGAGATCGTCGATTTGTTAGGTCAGCACCGGCTCGTGACCGTGCAGGGGCCGGGAGGTGTCGGTAAGACCAGGGTCGCGCACCGGGTCGGCGCCGACCTCGCCGACACCGGGCGGCCGGTCTTCTACGTTCCGCTGGCCCCGGTCCGCAACGACGACGACGTGGTGGCCGCCATTGCTGCATCGTTGGGCGTCGGCGAGACCGAGATCGGCAGTGGTGCTCGACCGCGGGTGACGGTGGGCGACCTCGCCGATCGGCTCGTCGACGCGGTGCGCAGTCAGCGTGCGGTCATCATCCTGGACAACTGCGAACAGGTCGTGGGCAAGTGTGCGCGCGTCGTCGCCGACCTGCTGGCCGCCGAACCGCAGCTGTCGATCCTGACGACGAGTCGGTCGCCGTTGTTGCTGGCGGCCGAACAGATCTATCAGCTGCCGGTCCTCGATGTCGGGATCAGCGGTTCGGCGGTCGAGTTGTGCCGGCGGCGTGCGCGCGCCATCCGACCCGATGCACAGCTCCCTGCCGACGAGATCGCGCATCTGTGCCGGCATCTCGACGGACTGCCGCTGGCGATCGAGCTCGCAGCCGCGCGGATCCGGACGATGACGGTCGCCGAGATATCGCGCCGGCTCGGCGAACGATTCGCGCTGCTGCGCGGCACCGACCGCACCGCCCCCGATCGCCACCGCACCCTCTACGCCGTCATCGAATGGAGTTGGGAACTACTTGATCCCGACGCGCAGACGGCAATGCGCCGACTCTGCCGATTTCCGGCCGGTTTCACCGCTGAGGCCGCCGGGGTCGTCGTCGGACGATCGGGAGTCGCGCTCGACGACACGCTGGAGGCCCTGGTCAATCAGTCCTTGCTGAACGTGACCGAGTCCGATGGGCAGATTCGCTACCGAATGCTGGAGATGGTGCGGGAATTCGGCGAGGAACAACTCGGCAGGTGCGCGGATACCGACGAATCCGAGGTCGTCGACAGGGCGATGGCGCGGTGGGCGCGCCAGTTCGCCGACGCGGCCGAAGCGCGGACACGGGACGCGGTCGACGACCGGCTGTTGCGTTGGGTCGCACCCGATGTCGAGAACCTCGTATGGGTGTTGCGCCGGTCTGCCACCGCGGCGTCGGCGACGCGAGATCGGGAGGCGATCGACACCGTCGTGTCGGTCTTCCCGGTTCTCAGCGGATTCTGGATGGTCCGCGGCCTGCACGGTGAGGTCATGTCGTGGGGTCCGCGCATCCTCGCGGTACTACCGACACCGTCGGTCGACCTGAGTGACTCGATGCGGCGGCGTTGGCAGTTCACGGTGCTCGCGTCGATGGCTCATCTGCTGCTGCGGCGCGAGTACCGCTCGGTGGCCACCGGCCGCTACTACATTCGTCGCCTGCACCGGCCCGACCGGATCCATGACGAGCCGACCGAACTGCTCTCGGCGTGCGCATTGGCGCGTCACCCGCTCCAAGCCATGCGGTTCGTCTCCCGTGCCGCGCGGGCGAGCAATGATCAGGTGCGTACCGCGGCGCTGTCGATCCGGATGAATGTCCGGGAGAACTTCGGCAACCTCGATCAGGCGCTGTCCGACGGACTCTCGCTGCTCGTCATCGGTCGTGAACATCACAACTCGTGGATGTCGGGGATGACGCAGGTGACCATCGCCAGTCTCTACGGACAACGCGGCGGCTGGGACCGGGCCATCGGCTACTACCGGGACGGGATCGCCGATCTCGCGCGCCTCGGCGCCCGCGACGAGGAGATGCAGATCCGGTGCTACCTCGTGGCCACCCTCGTCGCGCTCGGGCGCACGGACGAGGCCGAGCGCGAGCTCGAGATCGCAGGTGACGGATGGCGGCCCGAGCACCCGGACCCGCAGGGCAATCCCGAGGTGATCGGGGCGATGATGCTCGGCTACGCGGAACTCGCCTTTGCCCGTGGCGACCACCAGGTTGCCGGTGAAATCTATTGCAGAGCAGCATTGCTCATCAAAACCAATCATCCGCTGGGTGCGCAGGATCCGGGGATGGTGCTGCTGTTGGGCACCGCGGTGGTCGGTATGGTCCGGGCCGGAGATGCCGCATCCGCCGAGGAGTTCGTGGAACTCCTCGGCGACGGCATCAACCAGATGTTCGGCGCTGCGGGATGGCAGGATCAACCACACGCCGGCGTGACCGCGATGGCTGCCGGGTATCTGCTGTGTGCGACCGGTCGCGCGGTCCCGCACGGGGCATGGCTACTCGCATTGGCGATGAGACTCGGTGCGCGCCAGGACTATCCGTCTCTGTACCAGGTGTACTCGACGATGGATGTGATCTCGGGCCGGACCTCCGGGGAGTGGCAGGCGCTCGTGGCCCGGGGTCGGACACTATCGCGGCGCCAGGCGGTGGACGAGGTCCGTTCCATCCTGGCGCCGCACCGTCGGTGATCGGGGATTCGGGTCAGGTGTTGCGCATGTAGGCGCGGACCGCGAGCGGGGCGAACACCAGGGTGATCACCGCCGCACCGAGCAGCGCCCACACCACATGGATGCCCACGTGGCCGTCCGCGGTCAGTTCCCGGACCGCGGTGACAAGGTGGCTGACCGGATTCACCTTCACGAAGCCCTGCAGCCAGCCGGGCATGGTGCCCACCGGCACGAAGGCATTCGACATGAACGTCAACGGAAACATGATCAGCATCGAGATGCCCTGCACCGCAGACGCCTTGCTCATCAGGCAGCCCATCAGGGCGAAGATCCACGAGACGGCGAAGCTGCAGATCATCACCAGAACCGCGGAGGCCACCACACCCCAGAAGTCGGGGCGCCAGCCCATGATGACGCCCATGATGATGGTGAGCACACTGGCGATCAGGTAGCGGATCACGTCGGCACCCAGCGCGCCCGCGAGCGGACTGATACGCGCGATCGGCAATGAGCGGAAGCGGTCGAAGACGCCCTTGTCCATGTCTTCGCGAAGCTGGGTTCCGGTCACGATCGAGGTCATCACCACCGTCTGCACCATGATGCCCGGGATGATGACCGGCAGGTAGGAGGCCACGTCACCGCTGATGGCCCCGCCGAAGATGTAGGTGAACATCAGCGTGAAGATGATGGGCTGGATGGTGACGTCGAAGAGTTGCTCCGGGTTGTGCCGGATCTTGAGCACCCCGCGGTAGGCCATGGACAACGACTGGCGGATCGTCTCGGCCAGTGACACCGATGTCTTCGCCTGCGGCCGAGCGGATGTGGTGGTGATCGCCGGGGACGTCCCGGATTCGATGGTGGTGGTCATCAGGCGACCTCCTTGCGTTTTGCGGCGGACTCCGCGTCATCGGCGGGTTTGCCGGTGATGGTGAGAAAGACCTCGTCGAGACTGGGCTTCTGCACGGTGATCTCGTCGATGTCGATGCCGCGCTCGCGCAGCGCGATCAGCACATCGGGGACGAGGTCGGATCGGGTCAGGCCCGCCGATATGCGCGCGGCCTCGGGGCTGAGGATGGGCGTCTCGCCGAGCACCGATGCCACGATCTCGCAGGCGGAAGCCGCGTCTGCGCGGTCACTCGGAACGAGTTGCAGAGTGTTGGCGCCCACTGATCGCTTGAGTTCGTCGGCGGTGCCGTCGGCGATCACCACTCCATGGTCGATCACTGCGATGCGGTCTGCGAGCTGGTCGGCTTCGTCGAGGTACTGGGTGGTCAGCAGCACGGTCGACCCCTGGCTGACCAGGTTGCGGATGGTGGACCACATCTGGGCGCGGGTGCGCGGATCTAGTCCGGTGGTCGGCTCGTCGAGGAACAGCAGTGGGGGAGTGTCGATCAGACTCGCCGCGAGATCGAGTCGGCGGCGCATGCCTCCGGAGAAGTTCTTCAGTGGCCGATTCGCGGCTTCGGTCAGGGAGAACTCTTCGAGCAGCTCGTCGGCGCGAGCGCGCGCGGCGGGGCGTGCGAAGCCCAGCAGGCGGGCGAAGAGGACGAGATTCTGCGCGGCGGTGAGATCTTCGTCGACCGACGCGTACTGGCCGGTGACACCGACCAGGGAACGGACGGCGACGGCGTCGTCGACGACGTCGTAGCCGAAGACCTTCGCCGAGCCGGCGTCGGGGCGCAGCAAGGTGGCGAGCATGCTGACCGTGGTCGTCTTGCCGGCCCCGTTGGGCCCGAGCACGCCGTACACCGAGCCGGTGGGTACCGCCAGATCCACTCCGTTGACGGCGCGGGTTGCTCCGAAATGTTTGACCAGTCCGCGGGCGTCGATCGCCAGGCCGGTCGAGGTCGAGGTTGTCATGCCGACGAGAGTGCCCGCCGGCTCTGTCGTGCGACTTGCGTCGGCTTGCACGCCGGTCACGGCATGGTGACGCCTGCTGTCGTGAGCTGTCGGGAAGCCGCGCTGCGCTGGGCGATGAAGGCCACGCCGAACAACATCATCGGGACCAACAGGTAGCCGAACCGACCCACCGGTGCGAGGAGGAAGAAGCAGGTGAACCCGGCTGCGGTGAAGGTGGCAGCCGAGGAGAACGAGCGCGGCGGACGCCTCAGCACACAGACCGCCAAGATGATCGCGCAGGCCACGAGCAGGATCATGTCGGCGTTGCGTCCGGCGGAGCCGAAGGAGGCCAACAGGACCCCGGGCATGGGGCTGTGTGCCGGTGTCGGGATGGGGCCGCGACCGGTCGGGAATTCGAGGACCTGGGCGATCGTGTCGGACACCGACAGGAAGGCCGGCAGTCCGAACACCGCGGTCGCCGTCGCGAACCATCCGGCGAATCTGAGGGTCACCGCGCGCGGAAAGCGAGTCACCAGCAGGGCGATGACGATCGGCACGCTCAGCAGCGCCACCCATTTGATGGCGACGGCGGCTGCGATGGCGATGGCGCCCATGCGTGGGCGTCGGGTGGCCACCGCAGCCAGCCCGAACAGCAGCAGGCCTGCCAGCGGCAGATCCACGCCGCTCGCACACATCTCCAGTGCGATGGTGGGCGACGCGATCAGCAGCACGGCGACGTGGCTCGCGCTTCGCGAGTCGACCCGGAGAAGGCGGATCGATCCCCAGATGCCCGCGATGGCGATGGCGGCACACCAGATCCTCGGGTCGCCGACGATCTGCCATGCGCTCTGTGGATCCAGCCCGCTCCGGGTCAACACTGCTGCGGGCAGGCCGAACACGGCCATCACCGGCAGGTAGGGGTTGACGTCGGTCACCGAGGTCGCGTCGTGGACGTACGGGATGCCGTGGGTGAGAAGCAGGTTTCCCGAGCGGGAGACCACGGCGATCTCGTCCTGCATCTGATGATGACCGGTCAACAGTGTGACGAAGGGCACCAGGACGGCTCCGGTGACCGCGGCAACACGCGCCAGTCGTACCCGGGGTACCCGCATCGAGGCGGGCATCATCGAGAGTCCCGCAGCGGTGCCGTAGCCGATCGCGGCCGAATGCGCCCAGGTGATGTGGCTGTCCAGCCCGGAGACCCGGAACAGTATGTAGGCGGTCACCCCGAAGGCGAGATAGGCCAGTGCTTCGGGGCGGTGTCGGGCGGTTCGTCGCAGGAACTCGCCGCATCGGGGCCGGTGACGTCCGTCGGCCACCGATTCGATTGTTTCGGCCCGGTCCGGCCGGATGTCGTCCGCCACGTGAATCCCCCAGGGTTTACTCTGGGGTACCACTTAGTTGTACCTAGCAACAACCGCTGTTGGTCGAACGTTCACCGATGGGGAGGCCATGACCGCAACGGCGCAGGAGGACGTCACCACTGAGCGGTCGGCACCGGCCGGCCTGTGGTTTCGCCTGAATCCGACGCTGACCAGGGTTCGGGGATACCTGTCGCAGCCTCGCTGGTGGCTCGAGATCGCCCTCATCTGGGTGATCTATCAGACGTACTCGTTCGTGCGGAACCTCGGCGGCAAGGATTCCGCGCCTGCCTTCGCCAACGGAACGGCCATCGAGGACCTCGAGAAGCGCCTGTTCATCGGTATCGAGCAGCCGGTGAACCACTGGGTCAACGCGAATCGCTGGATCGCCGATCTCAGTGCGCTGCACTATCACACGCTGCATTGGTGGGTGACCATCGGCGTGGCGGTGTGGCTCTATTGGACCAACCGGCCGGGCTATCGGCGGGCGTCGCTTGTGCTCGCGTTGACCACCCTGATCGCGTTGGCCGGGTTCTATCTCATCCCGACCGCGCCGCCGCGCATGTACGACGGGTACCACGATGTGATGGCGCAGACGGCGACCTGGGGCTGGTGGGAGACATCGGGTTCGCCGGGGCCCGAGTCGATGACCAATCAATTCGCGGCCATGCCGTCACTGCATTGCGGGTGGGCCATCTGGGCGGGTCTGATGATCGTGCTCTATGCACGACGGCCCTGGGTGCGGGTGCTCGGCGCCGTGTATCCGTTCACCACTTTCTTCGTCGTGGTGGGAACCGCGAACCACTACATCCTCGACATCGTCGCGGTGGCGGCGGTGATCGCGGTGGCGATGGTGATCGTCTACGCGCCCTGGCGTCAGGCGGCGGGCGCCGTACTGCGCAGGCCGGCGTCGTCGGACGCGCCGGCCCCGAACGCCCCGTCGGCCCCATCCATCCCGGCCGGCAGGTCAGAGGCGTAGCGGATCACCGCGCGCACCGGCCCGAGTCGGCGTTCGGTGGTCATGATCGCCCCGGCGAGTTGGTCGGGGTCATCGACGTCGGCGACGAGGGCCACCGTATGTCCGTTGTTGCCGAGCATGAACGGGACGACGGCAGAGTACTGACTGCCGACCACGCCGAAGGGGATGTCGTGGGCGAAGAGGGCTCGAGCGTGGTCGAGGACGGCCGGATCGTCGTCGACGACCACCAGTGCTACATCGGGACTGCGTGTGTTCTTTCTCATGGTCCAAGGATGATGCCGCAGGTTGGAGACCAACTCTGCCGTTGCTGTGAGGTGGCTGTGGATGCCTCGGTGGCCTGTGGATGACGTCGCGGCGACGCTGGTGGATGGGGCTAGGTTTCCGGTCCATGGGACGCAACCGGAAATCAACACCGCATGGTTCGAATTCTGGTCTATAACTGGCGGCGCATCGGGGAGGGCGCAGCTCTCGCCGGACACACACCACAGCGGCCGGTGCCGAGACATCGTCTCGACACCGGCCGCCGTGGTGTGGACCGGTACTGCGCCCGGTCAGCTGTGGTATGGCTCGGCGCTGAGCAGCGTCACCTTGACGACGGCGCCGCTGGGTACCGTGTACTCGCGTGTCTCGCCGACCTTGGCGTCGATCAGTGCAGCGCCCAGCGGGGAGCTCGGCGAGTAGGTCTCGATGGAGCCGTCCTTGGCGCTCTCCTCGCGGGTGGCGATCAGGAAGGTCTCGGTGTCGCTCTCGTCACCGTCGTAGTAGACCTTGACCACCGAACCCGGCAGCGCGACGCCCGACTGGGTCGGTGCCTCGCCGACTTTGGCGTTGTTCAGCAGTTCCTGGAGCTGGCGGATACGTGCTTCCTGCTGGCCCTGCTCTTCACGGGCCGCGTGGTATCCACCGTTCTCCTTGAGATCGCCTTCTTCGCGACGCTCGTTGATCTCGGCAGCAATGACCGGTCGGTTGGCGATCAAGGAATCCAGCTCGCCCTTGAGGCGGTCATGCGACTCCTGGGTCAGCCACGTCACCTGTGTGTCGGTCATCGGTTACTCCTTTGTGTTGTCCGCGCCCTCAGCACATTTTTGACCTGGGCATATGGACTGCTCTAAATGCAGCAACACGACCCCTCGCGGAGCCGTGTATTTACCGAGGATACCAGTCGTTGAGAGCTAAAGCACATCCGAAGTTTGCGAACGTGCCTCGTTCAGCGCTTGCTGATAGCTCGGTTCGCGCTTCTTCAACCACCCCACGACGAGATAGGTCAGCGGCATGATGATGATCTCCACCAACGTCTTCCAGACGAATCCGACGATGGTGTAGTTGATGAAATCGCCCCAGGTGGAGATGCCCAGCGCGGTGGCCGCGATCGAACAGAACACCAGCGTGTCGGCGAACTCACCGACCACCGTGGAACCGAGTAGACGTGCCCACAGATGGCGTTCACCTGCCCGTTCCTTCATCTTGACCAGCACGAACGAATTGAGGAATTCCCCGGCGAGATAGCCCGCGAGGCCGGCGAGCAGGAACTGGGGTACCACTCCGGCCACCGTCCGGAACGCTTCCTGCCCCTCGTAGAACTCGGCGGCGGGCAGTTCGATGGTCAACCAGAAGCAGAGTGAGGCGATGGCCAGCACCACGAAGCCGGCCAGGATGGCCCGGCGCATCGCGCGGAAACCGTAGACCTCGCTGATGACGTCGCCGAGCACATACGCCAGTGGGAACAGATAGAACGCGCCGTCGGTGACCAGACCGTCCATCTGGATGGGGCCGAGCGAGACATGCAGCCAGTCGTCGAAGAGAATGACGCCCTTGGTGCCGGTGATGTTGCTGATCAGCATCACGCCGACGAACATCGCCAGCAGGTAGGCGTAGTACGGGCTCGACAGGGTGGCGAACACCGCCCGGTCGCGGAGCTTCTGCGTCACGGTGTCGAATCCGTGAGGTAGGCGGGTACATCCGCGGTGCAACCGAATACCTCGCCGATGACCGGTGGTTTGGAGGTGGTGACCTCGGTTCGCATCCCGACCTGAGTCTGCGTCCCACCCGGGATCAGGATCTCGCGGCGACCGGTCTCGTCACCATCGATCGAGCGACCACGCACCACGCACGCCACGGGACTTCCCGGATCGGCGCGGGTCACCGTGAACTGGACCGCGACCGTGGACTCGTCGATGAGGTCGTATCCGGTGGCCTCACCGGACACGTCGGGCGTGGCGAACCGCGAGTAGCCGAGGATCGCGAGGCCGACGCCGGCGGCCACCACCAGCACCGAAAGTGCGATGAACCAGTTCCGCCGACTCCGTGCCGACTGCGCTGCCGGATAGGTGGCGCGCGGCCCACTACGAGGGGGCTCGGCGTCACCTGTGCCGGTGCCCCCGTCTGAACTGTTCACGCGTCAATACCTACCATGGGAGGAGTAACGATCCGAAGGTGAGGAAGCGTGACCGAATCTCACACAGGTGGACCCCACGCCGGTCTGCGTCTGATGGCGGTGCATGCGCACCCGGACGACGAATCGAGCAAGGGTGCCGCCACGTCCGCCAAGTACGCGGCGGAGGGACATGAGGTGCTCGTCGTCACCCTCACCGGCGGTGAGCGCGGCGACATCTTGAACCCGGCGATGGATCGCCCGGGCGTCAAGGAACGGATGAGCGAGGTCCGCCAGGAGGAGATGGCGAACGCGGCAGCCGCGCTCGGCGTGGCACAGACCTGGCTGGGCTTTGTCGATTCCGGCCTGCCCGAGGGTGACCCACTGCCGCCGGTGCCGGCGGGTTCATTCGCCGACATCGACATCGAGGAGCCGATCGAGGCGCTCGTCCGCGCGGTGCGAGAGTTCCGGCCGCACGTAATGATCACCTATGACGAGCACGGCGGCTATCCGCATCCCGATCACATCCGCGATCATGAGGTCTCGGTCGCGGCCTACGAGCGCGCCGGCGATCCCGACGCCTACCCGGATGCCGGAGAACCGTGGACCGTCTCGAAGCTCTACTACACGCACGGTTTCATCAAAGACCGCATGGTCTTGTTCTCCGACGAGTTCGAACGCCACGGCCAAGAGAGCCCGTTCAAAGAATGGCTCGAGCGGTGGGAGCGCGACCCGAGTCGCGGCGACCTGATGGGTCGGGTGACCACGCAGGTGGAGTGCGCCAAGTACTTCCCGCAGCGTGACGATGCCCTACGTGCCCACGCGACCCAGATCGATCCGAACGGGGTGTTCTTCGCCGTTCCGCTGGAATGGCAGCAGCGGCTGTGGCCCACCGAGGAGTTCGAGCTGGCGCGGACGCGGGTGAAGACGTCGATCCCGGAGACCGACCTGTTCGCCGGAATCGAGGAGCCGTGAGCGTCCTGGACCCGATGACGTTGACCGCCGGTGTCCAGTTGCTGGCGGCCCAGGAACCCGAGGGACCCGAGTTCGGCAAGGCCTCGCCGCTCGGATTGTTGGTCATCATCGTTCTGCTGGTGGCCACGGCCTTCCTGATCAGGTCGATGAACACGCAGCTCAAGAAATTGCCCAAGAAGTTCGATGCCGACCACCCGGAACCGGATCAGGCGTTCGACGACGGCACTGACTCCGTGGATCCGGACGAGGGCGCCGGGAGCGAGGGCGCCGGCAGAACCGGGCGTCGGCCGGACACAACAGATGGGGTGCAGGCCGATGAGCGAAGGAAAGCCGACACCTAACCTGCTCGGCAGTTCGACCAGTCCGTACCTGCGCCAGCACGCCGACAACCCGGTCGCCTGGCAGGAGTGGGGCGACGATGCGCTGGCGGAGGCGGCACGACGCGATGTGCCGATCCTGCTGTCGGTCGGTTACGCCGCGTGCCATTGGTGTCACGTGATGGCGCATGAGTCGTTCGAGGACGACGTCATTGCCGCGCAGATGAACTCCGATTTCGTCTGCATCAAGGTCGACCGGGAGGAACGGCCCGACATCGACGCGATCTACATGAACGCGACGGTGGCGATGACCGGCCAAGGCGGCTGGCCGATGACGTGCTTCCTCACGCCGAGCGGTGAGCCGTTCTATTGCGGCACCTACTTCCCGTCGACCGCGCGCGGCGGCATGCCGTCCTTCCCGCAGATAATGAGTGCGGTCAGCGAGGCCTGGGTCCAGCGTCGCGACGAGATCGCCGAGATGGGACGCAAGGTTCGCGATCATCTGCACGCCAACAGTGCCGCCTTACCCGTCGCCGATCTGGATGTCGACGATCGCCTGGTCGACCATGTCGTCGCGACCACGCTCGACGACGAGGATCGCGCGGCCGGTGGATTCGGTGGGGCCCCGAAGTTCCCCCCGTCGGCGTTGCTCGAGGGACTGCTGCGCGCTTCGGAACGTGACGGCGATCGCGCCGCTGTGGATGCGGTCGGCCGGACGTGTGCGGCGATGGCGCGCGGCGGTATCTACGATCAACTCGCCGGCGGATTTGCTCGCTATTCGGTCGACAATGACTGGGTGGTGCCGCATTTCGAGAAGATGCTGTACGACAACGCGCAACTCATCCGGGTCTACGCCCACCTCGCGCGTCGGACCGGCGACGTACTCGCGCGGCGGGTCACCGAAGAGACCATCGAGTTCCTCCGTCGCGATCTCGCGGTGGGCGGTGGCTTCGCCTCTTCGCTGGACGCCGATGCCGACGGGGTGGAGGGCTCCACCTACGTGTGGTCCCCGCAGCAGCTCGCCGACGTGCTCGGCGCCGACGACGGACTCTGGGCGGCAGAGGTTTTCGGCGTCACCGAGACGGGAACGTTCGAACACGGGACGTCGACGCTGCGGTTGCCCGATGACGTCGACGATCTCGACCGGCTCGCGTCGGTGCGGGCCCGGCTGTTGGCCGCGCGTGCGCAGCGGCCGCAACCGGCCCGCGACGACAAGGTCGTCACCGCATGGAATGCGATGGCCGTCACGGCGCTCGCCGAGGCGGGGGCCACGTTCGGCCGCGCGGACTGGATCGACCTCGGCGCCTGGTGTGCGCGGGCGCTGCTCGACACCCACCTCGTCGACGGCACCCTGCGGCGCTCCTCTCTCGACGGGCATGTCGGCGCACCGGTGGCGGCTCTCGACGATCACGCGGCGCTCGTCACCGCTCTGCTGACCTTGCATCAGGTCACCGGTCAGACAACCTGGCGTGACGAGGGTTTGGCGGTTCTCGATGCGGCGATCGAACTGTTCGCCGACGTTGCCGAACCGGGTGCCTGGTACGACGCGGCAGGCCATGACCTGGTCGCCCGTCCGCGCGATCCCGTCGATGGTGCGACTCCGGCAGGCGCCTCCCTCATCGCCGAGGCGTTGCTGGCTGCTTCTGCGCTCGCGAAGTTCGGTCCGGCCAGTCGCTATGCCGAACTGCTCGATCAGACACTCGCGCGCTCGACCGTGCTGTTGGCGAAGGTGCCCCGATCGGCAGGGCATTGGCTGGCCACCGCGGTCGCCCGGCTGCAGGGTCCGCTGCAGATCGCGGTGGCCCAGTCCGATGACAGTTCCGGCGAGCTCGCCGCGGCCGCACGCATCGCCGCGCCGGGTGGGGCCATCGTGGTAGCGGGAAAACGGGATTCGATACCGCTGCTGGATGGCCGTGGTCCGGTCAATGGTGCTGACGCCGCATATGTCTGCCGCGGAACGGTGTGTGACCTCCCGGTCACCGACCGAGATGCCCTGGCCGCCAAGCTCTGACCGCGTCATGGATGAGGCAAGGGTATTCCGGGTACGAACCGCCGAAGCCGATGATGCCCGGGCCGTCGTCGAGTTGTGGGGCGGCGTCGCAGCCGAAGGCCGCTGGATTCTGCGCGAAGCTCCGCTCGACATCGACGCGACGATGGGCGAGTTCCGGGATGCGCTCGCCTCGGAAAGTGCACATCCGGTGGTGGCGGTGACCTCGACCGGCCGAATCATCGGTAGTGCCATCGGCTTCGATCAGCATCCCGCACCGATCACATTCGGAATGCATGTGGCGATCGATCAGCGTCGGCACGGAGTGGGGACCGCGCTGTTGCAGTCAGTGCTGGCCTGGGCAGGCGAACGTGGATCGCACAAGGTGGTGCTGGAGGTGTGGCCGCACAACCATGCGGCGATCGCGCTGTACGAACGACACGGATTCGTCCGGGAAGGTCTGCGTCCCGCGCAGTACCGTCGTCGCAACGGTGAGCTCTGGGATGCGCTCGAGATGGGTTTACATCTGGTGTAGTGCTGTGCGGTGTCGTCCGAGCGGACCATTGTCCGGCCCCGGGAGCGCACAGTATCGTGGCAGGATGTCCCGGGCCGCGCGGCACCATCGGGGTCCCATCAGGGCGACATCTTCGGTGATCTGGGTGCTGGTCGTGCTCGTCTGCGCGGGTTCGATGGGCGCGCAACCTGTCACCGGGAATGCGGCGCCACCGATTCGGATGGTGGCCCTGGGTAATTCGTACATCTCCGGCCAGGGTGCGGATGACTACCGATCGGTGCCGGCCGACACGTCGTCGTACCGATCGGGTACCACCGGCCCGAACAACTACTGTTTCCGGAGCCGTCACGCGGCCGTCGAGATCGTCGCGGATCGGCTGGGGGCGCAGCTGACCAATGCGACATGCGCGGCCGCCGAGCCGCGACACGTCGATCAGATCGCGCAGTTCGACGAGGGACGTCAGATCGATCATCTGGAGCGGGCCGCCGACATCGTCGTGATGCAGGTCATCGGCAATCCGGAGTTTCTGAATGTGGTTGCGTGCGTACAGCTCAGCGAATGTGATGCGCGGACAGTCGAGCGGTCGATGGCCGTCCTCGATGGCGAACAACGGCGGCATGAGCAACGAATCCATCGCGAGGTGAGGGCACGGGCACCGCAGGCGCGGATCTATATTCTCAGCGCCCCGCAGGTGGTGCCGCGGCCGGGACAGGAGTATCACGCTCGGTGCGGTTGGTTCATGTCGGATCGGGAAGTGGTGCTGTTGAACGCATTCGTCGACAAGATCGACGAGATCTCACGCACCAATGCGCAACTTTTCGGCGCGACATTCGTCGACCTCGACGGCGCCGACTCGCCGTGGCGCGCGCAGCGGCACGATCTGTGCAGCGCCCAACCATGGGTGTGGGGGCCGCGACTGCATGCGCCCCAGTACGAGCCGGACAGTCTGTCGTTGCGCAACTGGTCGTTGGGCAGCTATCACCCGACAAGGGCGGGACAGTCGGCCACCGCCACAGTCCTGTTCGATGCCATCGGTTTACGAGAGCCCACCGGCTCGTGAGCTGACGGTCCGGGTCGAGCTGATGGTGGGGGGCCCGAGCTGATGGTTGGGCCCCACGTGCGACTCAGTGGTCACAACGCTCCGTGGGTGGCGGCCGCACCTTCGGGGCCCACCAGCGTGCACAGCCGGCGATCGCTGCCGAGTTGCATCAACATCGCCGCGCCGGCCGGCCGTAGATCAATGGCCGAGCCCTGCCCGATCGGCCAGCCCAGGAAGCGACAGACGAAGGATCGGGAGAAATGGCCGTGGGAGACGACGACAACGTCGCCGTCGGTGAGACGCTGCTCGACGAGGTCCACGGCCCCGTCGACCCGGCGGGTCATGTCCTGCACCGATTCACCGCGCGGCCCACCGGCGGTCCAGATCGTCCACTCCGGATCGCCGTCGGCGTGGATCTGCGCGCGAGTCAGTCCTTCGTAGTCGCCGTAGTCCCACTCGGCGAACCGGTCGTCGACCTCGTCGACGGTGAGACCGGCCAGTTCGGCGGTCCGCCGTGCCCGGGTGCGCGGGGAGGCGAACACGTAAGGGTCGGTCAACCCGAGCCGGTCGGTGATCCCGGCCAGCGCGCGGGCGTCTTGTTCGCCACGCGCGGTCAGGTCGATGTCGGTGCGACCGGTATGGCGGTCGGTCAGCGACCATTCGGTCTGTCCGTGCCGGATGAGCAGGACGCGGCGGTTGATCTGCGACGATGCGCTGGTGCTGTGGTCGGTCACGAGGACGAGCGTACGGCCTCCGCCAACTGATCCACCGCCCAATCGATTTCCTCGCGGGTGATCACCAGCGGCGGAGCGAGTCGTAGCGTCGACCCGTGGGTGTCCTTGGCCAGCACGCCACGCTCGGCCAGTCGCAGACAGACGTCCTTCCCGCTGCCGAGGGAGGGCTCGACATCGATGCCGGCCCACAACCCCAGTCCGCGCACCGCGACCACACCGCTGCCGACGAGTTCGCCCAGTCGGGCGTGCAGGTGTGCGCCCAGTTCGGCCGCCCGGTGTTGCCAGGTCCCGTCGGCGAGCATGTCGACCACGGTATGGCCCACCGCTGCCGCCAGCGGGTTACCGCCGAAGGTCGATCCGTGCTCGCCAGGGTGCAGCACGCCCAGGACGTCGGCGTCGGCGACGACCGCCGACACCGGCAGGATGCCGCCGCCGAGCGCCTTGCCCAGGGTGTAGACGTCGGGTTCGACATTCCAGTGCGCGCAGGCGAAGGTGGTGCCGGTGCGGCCGAGTCCGGACTGGATCTCGTCGGCGATCATCAGCACATTCTGACTGGTGCACAGGTCTCGCACACGCGGTAGATAATCCTCTGGCGGCACGATGATGCCGGCCTCGCCTTGGATCGGTTCGAGGAGCACCGCCACCGTGTTCTGATCGATGGCGGCCGCGACCGCGTCCGCGTCACCGTAGGGGACCTGTATGAAACCTGGTGTGAAGGGACCGAATCCGGTGCGTGCCTCGGGATCGTCGCTGAAGCTGACGATGCTGATGGTTCGGCCGTGGAAGTTGCCGCCGGCAACGATGACCGTGGCGGCACCGTCGGCGACGCCCTTGACGTCGTATCCCCACTTTCTGGCGACCTTGATCGCGGACTCCACGGCCTCGGCGCCGGTGTTCATCGGCAACACCATGTCCTTGCCGCACAGGGTCGCCAGCGCTGCGCAGAACGGCTCGAGTCCCGCAGAGCGGAAAGCGCGGCTGGTGAGGGTGACCCGCCCGATCTGATCGAGAGCGGCCGCGACGATCCGCGGATGGCGATGCCCGAAGTTCACCGCAGAGTAGGCGCCGAGACAATCGAGGTAGCGGCGTCCGTCGACGTCGGTGATCCAGGCGCCCTCGGCGGATGCGGCGGTCACCGGCAATGGCGAATAGTTGTGCGCCACATGTGGTTCACTCGCGGACACCACGTTCACCTCCCTGTCGGAGCCCCTCAATTCTAGGGTGCAGCACTTGACTCCGCCGCCACCTTTGAGCAGTTCGGACATGTCGACGAGCACCGGTTCGAAACCGGTCGTTCGCAGTGCGTGTGCGAGTGCCGGTGCCGCATCGGTCATCACGACTCGGCGACCATCGGAGACGAAGTTCAGACCCAGTGCGAACGCGTCGGCGTCGGCGGCGATGATCGCGGTGGGGAACAGTGCGGCGAGCACCGCTTGCGAGGCAGGCGAGAAGGCGGGCGGGTAATAGGCGATCAGATCGTCATCGAGCACACCGAGTGCGGTGTCGAGGTGATAGAAGCGTGGGTCGACGAGTTCGAGTGTGATGACCGGTATCCCGGTCAGCGTGGCCACCTCGGCGTGGGTGGCGGGGTCGGTGCGGAATCCGGTGCCCGCAAGGATGCGGTCGCCGACCACCAGGAAGTCGCCCTCGCCTTCCTGGACGCCGGTGGTGCGGTGTACCGGTCCGAGGCCGTTGGCGGCGAACCAGTCGGCATAGTGATCACCTTCTGCCGCCCGCTCGTCGAACGCGAAGCGCGCGGCGATCGTCGCACCCGCGACGCTGAGACCGCCGTTGGCCGCGTAGACCATGTCGGGCAGGCCGGGTTGGGGATCGACCCCGAGCACGGTGTGCCCGAGTGACTCGTAGACCTCGCGAAGGTGGCGCCACTGCGAGATTGCGCGGTCGGTGTCCACCGGCACCGTGGGGTCCATCCAGGGGTTGATCGCGTAGTCGACAGTGAAATGGATCGGCGGGGTCATCGCATAGGTGCGCACCCGGGGAAACCGGGTGGTCGCGGACACGGCGGCAGGGCTCGTGATCGTCATGAATCGACGCTAGCCTGGGTCGATGATGCAAACAATCGTCGAATCTTGCTGCTCTATGCAATAGAGTGTGCATCATCTGTCGTGAAACGGAGATGTGTTGCGTGAACTCGATGAGTTGGATGAGAAGGTGCTCGCCTGCCTGACCCGCGACGCCCGGGCCACCTACGCGCAGATCGGTGACGTGGTGGGACTGTCGGCGCCGGCGGTGAAGCGACGGGTGGATCGTCTCGTCGAGGATGGTGTGGTCAAGGGATTCACCATAGTGATCGATCCATATGCGATGCAGTGGACCACCGAGGCGTATGTGCAGGTCTCGTGTCGCGGCAACATCTCGCCGCAGGCGCTCAAGGATGCGTGGGAGCCGATTCCCGAGGTGGTCAGCGCCGCCACCATCACCGGTCAGGCAGACGCGATCCTGCGGGTGCGCGCCCGAGACGTCCGTCATCTCGAGCAGGCGCTCGAGCGGATCCGTAGTGCCGGTCCCGTGGATCATTCCGAGTCGATCATCGTGCTGAGTCAGCTGATCGACCGAGGTCATCCGTGACTGCGATTGGTCGTCATCTGGCGTCGTGCTAGCCTGGTCGCCGTGATGAACACCGCACGCGTCTATTGGCGCTTTATCGAGGCTCCGGGTGGGGCCGCGATGAAGCGCTGAATCGCCGCGCGCGTAACACCCGGAGCCCCGAGCAGCGACCGTCAGGTTGCTGCTTTTGTCATTTCCAGGCCTCCGGTGACGTACGAACAACCAGGGGCCACCCGATACGACCGGGCCTGACCCCGAAAGGCATGACGTGACCACCATCTCGGACTTGACCGCCGCCGAATCCACCTCGGACCGCCGGATCAAGTCGTTCCGCTCCATCCCGTCTCCGGACACCATCCGCACCGAGTTGCCGCTGACGTCGCGTCGTGCGCTGACCGTGCAGCGTGACCGCGAGGAGGTCGCCGACATCCTCGCCGGCCGCGACGACCGCCTGCTGGTGGTGGTTGGTCCCTGCTCCGTACACGACCCGATCGCGGCCATCGACTACGCACGGCGACTGGCGCCGTTGGCCGCCGACCACGCGGACCGACTGAAGATCGTCATGCGGGTCTACTTCGAGAAGCCGCGCACCACCGTCGGCTGGAAGGGCCTCATCAACGATCCCGGGATGGACGGTTCGTTCGACGTCGAGCGTGGCCTGCGCACCGCGCGCTCGCTGCTGCTCGACATCATCGACCTCGGTCTGCCCGTCGGGTGTGAGTTCCTCGAGCCGACCAGCCCGCAGTACATCGCCGACGCGGTGGCCTGGGGTGCGATCGGCGCCCGCACAACCGAGTCACAAGTGCACCGGCAGCTGGCCTCGGGCCTGTCGATGCCGATCGGCTTCAAGAACGGCACCGACGGCAACGTGCAGGTGGCCATCGACGGCGTCAAGGCGGCAGCCGCCCAGCACGTCTTCTTCGGTGTCGACGACTTCGGACACGGTGCGGTCGTCGAGACGGCGGGCAACGACGAGTGCCATGTGATCTTGCGTGGTGGCACGACCGGACCCAATCACGATCCCGAGTCGGTCGCGTCTGCGGTCGCCGCGCTGGCGAAGGCCGGTCTGCCCGAACGGATCATGATCGACTGCTCGCATGCGAACTCGGGCAAGGACCACATCCGCCAGGCCGAGGTCGCCGAGGAGATCGCCACCGCCATCCGTGCGACCCGGACGTCGGGCGCACCGGTGACGATCAGCGGTGTGATGTTGGAGAGCTTCCTCGAGCCTGGCGCGCAATCCCCGGACGACGAACAGTTGACCTATGGGCAGTCGGTGACCGACAAGTGCATGGGCTGGGAGGCCAGCGCCGCCGTGCTAGCGACGCTGGCCCGTAGCTGAGCGACCTCGGCAGGTGAGTGCCCCCGACCGATGGTGGTCGGGGGAGACTCACCGGGTGATCGCAGCCGTCAGCTCGCCCGCGCCCTGTCGGCGCGAGTTGGCTGAGCAGCCCGAACAGCAGACCCGAGTCGCCACACCTCGCGGGTCTCGGTCACCTGGTAGGCGGTCTGCACATCGGCCGGCGCGGTGATCTCGACCTTGTTGGTGACGCCGGCGTCTCGCGCCACGGTCAGCATGCGGTCGAGCTGCACCGCCTGATCGGCGGCGGCCCTTGCGATAGCGGGCGATCCAGAGCGCCAGCCCGCGGGTGTCGGCAGGCAGGACGCCGGGCCGTCAGACGATGTCGACCTCGGGGCGTCCCGTCTCGGTGGTGACCACTGCCCGGGTGTGCAGACGCTCGGCCGGGCTGCCGATCGAGTCGGCCACCCGGAATTCGGCGTCCCAACGGTCACGCTGCAGCCGGTTGAGGACATAGCCACGCTGGGCGTTGCCGAAGCGCACGTGGGGTGATGCGGCCTTCAAGGCGCGGTCGGAATCGTCGCTATCGCGGCCATCGGCCCCCGATGCGATCGATGTGCCGGCCAACTCGACACCGATGGTGGGGGATTCGTCGCGATAGCTGGTGCGGAGGTCGGTCACCACGTTGCGGTGGATGTCGCCGACGACGGACACCAGATCGGTCACGCCGCGCTCTCTTGCACCGTCGAGTATACGGGCCCGGCATGCCTCATATCCGCTCCAACCGTCCATGCTGACCGCGCGCCGACCGTCGAGGGTGCGGGCGAGGTCGGCGATCGGTGTCTGATGGGCAAGCACGTTCCAACGGGCCTCGCTGCGTGCGAATCCGTCGAGCAGCCAGCGTTCCTGGATGGGACCCAGGATGGAACGACGCGGGTCGGCAGTGGCGGCGTCCTGCGGGGCGTCGACGTCGCCGTTGACCTGGTCACTGCGATGGCTGCGGGTGTCGAGCACACTGAACTCGGCGAGGGTTCCGAAGCGCAGGCGACGGTGGGCGCGGATGTCGGCGCCGTACGGACGGTGGGCCAGGCGGACCGGTGTGTGTTCCCACCATGCTCGCAGGCCGTGGGCGCGGCGGACGAGGAAGTCGGGGACAGTCATGCCGTCTTCGGGTATGTCCGCCGCCCAGTTGTTGTCGACCTCGTGGTCGTCGAAAGTGGTGACGAATGGGCTGGTCCGATGGATCTGCTGGAGGTGCGGGTCGAGTTTGTAGAGGGCGTATCGATCGCGGTAGTCGTCGAGATCGAGACATTCACGTGCCGCGGATTCGGGCATGGCCGTGGTGTGACGACGACCGCCGCCGCGATTAATGGGTTTCTCGTAGATGTAGTCGCCGAGGTGGAACACCACGTCGGGGGCGTGTGTGGCCATGTCGGCGTAGGCGACGTAGTAGCCGTCGGCCCACGACTGGCAGGAGGCGAGCGCGAAGGTCATCGGTGCGTCCGTACCGGCGGCGTGTGCGGTGACGGTTCGACCGACCGCAGATCGCTCGCCGAGAGCGGCGAATCGATAGAAGTACTCCCGACCCGGCTCCAGCCCCCGGACGTCGACGTGCACGGCGTGGCCGTTCTCCGCGGTGGCCGGAGCGTGTCCGTGGCGCACCGGTCGCGTCATCGCCTCGTCGGCGGCCACTTCCCAGGCCACCTCGATCGGACGGGCGCCCATCCCGCCGCCGCGGGCCAGTGGTCGCGGGGCGAGGCGTGTCCACAGCACGACGCCATCGGGCAGCGGATCGCCAGACGCCACCCCGAGGGCGAACAGGGGGCTGTCTGGTGCCGACGCACCAGTCGACGAGGCGGTGTCACCGAGGATGCCGGGCGTGAATGCGAGAGCGGCGACGGCCCCGCTCCAGCTCAGGAATCGACGGCGGGTCATGCCGATTCGGAGAGTGCGGTCTCCGCAGAGTTCGATGTCCGGCACGCCGCTGGGCATGGCGCCACCCGATCAGGCGCGGCTGGACGGGGTGCGACGGACACCTGGCCGGCGGGTGATGGATCGGTGAAGACGAGTTGGGGAAGGGTCGGCGGCCCGAGGCTCAGGCGGCCAGCACCAGCCAGACGGCGATGTAGTGGAGTGCCGCGGCGACGGCGGTGCAGGCGTGGAACACCTCGTGATGGCCGAATGTGGATGGCCACGGGTTGGGCCAGCGGGCCGCGTAGAGGATGCCGCCGACGGTGTAGAACACGCCACCGGCGGCGAGCAGGATGATCACCGCCCAACCGGCCTCGGTGACCAGGGCGGGTGCGACCACCACGATCACCCAGCCGAGCAGGACATACAGCGACACGCCGAGCCATCGGGGGGCTGCCGGCCACGCGAGTTTGAGCGCGACGCCGGCAACTGCGCCCAGCCACACAATGCCCAGGACCCACCAGCGCACATCTGCGGGCAGTGCCATCGCGCAGAACGGCGTGTAGGTGCCGGCGATGAACAGGAAGATCATCGAGTGGTCGGCGCGTTTCATTCGGACCCTCGCCCGTGGCGTGCGCCAGGGGATGCGGTGATAGCTCGCGCTGACCGCGAACACACCGAAGGTGGTGAGCGCGTAAATCGCACATGTCATGGCGGCGAAGGGGCCGCGCATGATCACGGCGCCGACGACCACGGCGAACCCGGCGCAGATGGCGGCCATAGCCGCGTACTGATGGATCACGCCCCGCATCCGCGGCGGGACGGGTGCCGAGGTCTCATGCGCCAGGAAGGTCACGGAACCTACGGTACCGTAACTTTTGGAGCGGATAAGATCAGGCAGCGATGAAACTTCTTCCCGATCGGCTCCGACGTCCCATGCTCAGCGTGTACGAGCGTCGGCTCATCCAGCTGATGGACACCTCCCGGTTGCCCCGTCATGTCGCGATCATCTGCGACGGAAATCGGCGGTGGGCGCGCGAGGCCGGATTCGAGGACGTCAGCCACGGTCACCGGGTCGGTGCGCAGCGCATCGCCGAAATGCTGTCCTGGTGTGCTGGGCTCGACATCTCCACGGTCACCATCTACCTGTTGTCCACAGAGAATCTGCAGCGGACGTCGGACGAACTCGACGCGTTGATGGAAATCGTGCCCGACATCGTCGACGAGATTTCCGGACCGGACGGCAACTGGTGTGTGCGGATCGTCGGCAATCTGGCGGGGCTGCCCGAGCCGGTCGCCGAGCGGCTGCGTCGGGCGTCGGAGCGCACTGTCGATCGAGTTGGTATGAACGTCAACGTCGCAGTCGGCTATGGCGGCCGCCAGGAGATCGTCGACGCCGTGCAGTCGTTGCTGGCCGACCGTCTCGCTGCGGGCGCGACCGGGGAACAGATGATCGATGCGGTGACGGTCGATGCGATCGACGAGCACCTCTACACCAAGGGGCAACCGGATCCCGACCTGGTGATTCGCACTTCGGGTGAACAGCGACTATCCGGATTCCTGCTGTGGCAGAGCGCCTATTCGGAGATCTGGTTCACCGACGCGTACTGGCCCGAGTTCCGTCGGGTCGACTTTCTTCGGGCACTGCGTGACTATGCGGCACGGAGTCGTCGTTTCGGCAAGTGACCCGCGGATTCGGTCCGATAGGTGACCGCGATTCGGCCGAGGCGTCAGCGCGGGTAGGTGACGATGATCTGTCCGGTGCGCGCGTTGCGCCAGGTGATGGTGCGGTCGGTGTGCATGGTCGGTATCCACGGCCCGTCATGTTTGCGGTCGTGGTCGGGGCGGCACAGGGGTGCGAGGTTGAAGGCCACGGTCCAGCCACCGGCCACCGGGTCAGCATGGCAGAACTTGAGCAGGTGGTCGAGTTCGCATTCCTCGGACGGTCTGCCGCAGTACGGGTAGCGGCAGCGCCGGTCGAGTTGGATGATCTCCGCCCGCAACGCGGCTGACGGCCTGTAGGTCAGTGCCCCCGGTGGTGGGGCGGCGAACCCACCGTGCCCGGTCAGGTCGATCGGTGGGGCCGGTGTGCGGTTGCCGAAGATGATCAGTCCGCTGGCGGTGCGGGTTTCACTCGGTCGGGCGGTGATGGTGGTGGCGTGTGGTGCGATTCGTGCGGCGTGGGCGGGATCGATGGCGCCGTAGCCCATCAGGCGGGTCGGGTCGAGACCGGTCGGGTCGCGCAGCAGGGTCAGGCCGGGGACGATGAGGTCGGAGTCGGAGTCGGTGTCGTCGGCTGGTTCCGCGTCGGCGACGTCGGTGTCGTGTTCGGCGGGTGGTGCGGTGATGAAGTCTCGTCGGGGTTGCAGGGAGGGTGCGACGTCAGCGGTGTCGACGTCATCGGTTCCGATGTCGGATTGTTCGCTCTCGACCTCGACCTCGCCCTCGATGTCGCTGTCGGCGTCGATGTCGGCGAGGGTGATCGGCTGTTCTTCGGCCGCATCCGGCCCACCCACCGCGGGTTCGTCGGCGGTCTCGACGGCTGCGTCGGTGTCGTCAGCCGTGCTGGTGTCGACCGAGGAGTCGCGGACATTGTCGGTGACCGAACTCGGGGTGGCGGGCGTGGCCTGCCCCGGGTTGCTGGTGCGGGTTGGTGTGGCGGGGCAGGTGTCATCGCCGCAGTGGCAGCGCAGCTTCGCGCCGGGAGCCTTGATGATCTCGGCGAACGCGGCCACACGTTGGGCTTTGATGCTGCGCCCATCACGACGACACACCCGTCGGCTGATCAAGGCGCTGATGCGGTCGCGCAGGTGTACGCCGTGTTCGGCGGGGATGCAGGCATCGACGGTCATGTGCCCGAACGCTTCGTTACCGATCGTCACATCCCCGAACAGGTCGGTGATGTCCTCCCGGGTCTCGGCGGCTCGATCGGGGTCGAGGCTGATGATGATGGCGTCGAGATCATCTCGCAGGGCGGTGTCGGTGGTGGGTCGGCTGGCCAGATCGAGCACCACATCGTCGAAATCCCACGGCTCATCGCCGTCGTCGGGATCGTCGGTGGCGGAAGGGTCGGTCTCGGCCGCAGCATCACCAGCATCATCGGAGCCCTCCTCGTCGGTGTCGGCCACGTCGGTGCCGTCATCGTCGGTGCCGGCGTCGAGGTCGGCTTCGGGGTCGTCGAGGTCGAGGGTGAGTTCTGAGTCGACATCCTTGCTGTCGGTGTCGTCGGTGTCGGCGTTGTCGGAGAGTTCGCCCAATCGTGCCCGCAGGTCGCCGGTGGGCCCGGTGGCGGCGCCGCGGATGGCCACACCCAGCCGGTGGGGGCTCAGGTCGCCGGCGCGGAAGGCATCACGGATCTTGGGGTGCTCGTCGAGGAGTTCGTCGAGGTGGATCCATTCGCTGGCTTTGGTTCGGGAAATGCCCAACTGCAGTGAGATTTCGCCTTTCGCGGCTTTGTCGGCGGCGTTGCGGATGCGGTTCGGGACATAATCGTTGTATCCGGCCAGGCGCTCGTTGTAGGTGGATTCACCGATCTGACGCGCGATCTGCATCGCCAGGGCCTGGGCTTGATTACTCAGCCGCAACAGGTCGCGACCATGCTGCGCCAACTCATCGAGACTGCTGGAGGCCAGCAGAGCGTCGTCGGCAGCACGGTCGGTGAAGGTGAACACGAAACGCTCCTTTCCGGCGAAGACGGTCTCTGAGGTCGGGATGGGTTGGCGGGGAATCGAACTGCTATCAGACTATCGAGCGGGTCTGACAACTTTGGTGCGCTACGGGTGCGGTGTGGATGGACTCGATCGGTGAGGTGTTGAGTTCAGGATAGCGGCGGGGTGTGACAACATTTCGTGCGTGAGATTGGTTGCGTGGGTGGACCCTTCGTGACGCGGCCTCGCGCGCTCGGGCGCTCCTCAGGGATCAGGGTGGCGCTCGTTTCTCGGTTCTTTCCTTCGGTTCGGGGAGTTTCGCTTGTTCTTCGTTGCACTCTTCGTGATTCATTGTTGGGGCTTCCTCTCCGATTCTCTGATGTTCGGGAAACATTGGCGGGGAATCGGACTGCCGTCAGACTAGCGGGTGGGTCTGACACCATTTGTGCGCCGCGGGAGGGATGTGGGTGGACCCTTCGTGACGCGGCCTCGCAGGGTCGGTCGCTTCTCAGGGATAAGGGGGCGCGGCCTCGCAGGCTCGGTCGTTCGTAGGGGTCGGGGGAATCATCGGGTTCAGACACGCTCGGTGACCAATGACACCAGCGCCCGGACGTCGGCCTGATACGACGAAGCAGGGGGAGTGCCGAAGCCGACCACCAGGCCCGATGGCGAGCTGTCGTCGATGCTTGTGTCCGGATGGCGAAACTGCGACATCTTCGCCAGAGCGAACCGTCGGCGCAGTGCCGCATCGAATACCGTGTCCTCGTCGTGGGAAGGGAGTGGGATCACTGCGTGGAGCCCGGCGGCGATCCCCGGGATCGTCACGCCCGCATGGGCGAATGCATCGGTGAGGACATCTCGCCGACGCCGGTAGTACTGGCGGCTGCGGCGGATGTGCCGATCGTAGGCGCCGGAATCGATGAGCTCGGCCAAGACGAGTTGATCGATGATGCTGGCGTCGGGTTCCCGGCTGCCTTTCGTCGCGCGTACCACCTCGACCAGACGAGGTGGCAGGGCCAGCCAGGCGATGCGCACCGCCGGTGAGATGCTTTTGCTGACCGAACCGGTGTAGATCACCACGTCGGGGTTGAGGGCCTGCAGGGCGCCCACCGGCTCTCGGTCGTAGCGGAGTTCGCCGTCGTAGTCGTCCTCGACGACCAGCGCGTCATGATCGCCCGCCCACTCGATGACCCGGGCGCGGCGCGACGGGGATAGGGGCACCCCGGTCGGGTACTGATGGCTCGGGGTCAGCAGCACCGCCGACGCCTCGTCGGATAGTCGGTCGACCGCGGCGCCGTCGCCGTCGACCGGAACTGGCATGGTCGCCGTTCCGCCACGTTCGACGGCCGCGCGGTGAAACGGCAACCCATGGCTCTCCACCGCGAGGACATCACCGAATACGGTGCGCGACAGCAACTCCAGCGCGCGCAGAACCGATGTCGTCAACACGATGTGGGCGGGGTCGGTCCGCACCCCGCGGGCGCGCGCCAGGTATCTGGCCAAGGAGTTGCGAAGCCGTTCGCTGCCTTGTGGATCGCCGGGTCCGAATGTCCGGTCCGGGGCGTCGGACAACGCACGACGCGTCGCGGCGATCCAGTCCGCACGCGGGAACAGCGACGGATTGGGTTGGCCGAGCCCGAAATCGTGGTCGATGGTGGACGTCTGACGCACACTGCGCGTGGGTGCCGAGACCCCGGGGCGTGGGGTGTCGGCGACTCGGGTGCCCGACCCCTGGCGGGCCACCAGCCACCCCTCGGCGATCAGTTCCTGATAGACGGCGGCCACCGTCCCGCGCGCGAGCCCGACGTCGGCGGCCAGCGACCGATACGGAGGCAGCAGGGTTCCTGGTCCCAATCGGCCATCGCTGATCGCTTCACGAAGCGCGGAGGCCAGCGAGTGGCGACGGCGTGCGCCTCGTCCGCGGGTGCTGCCCGCCGGGTCGGGCTGCAGATCCAGGTAGAGATCGACGCCCAGATGTTGCGCGATCTGCTCCCACGGATCTGGATTGACACCCTTGTCCACCCTTGAATTGAACCAGTTTTCTGGTGCAATTCACTCCTACTGTGGAAGTCGATACCACATCGAGGAGAGGAGCAGTCATGAAGGTGATCGTGTTGGGTGCGAGCGGCGAGATCGGCAGTGAGGTGGTCAATCGCCTGCGTGCGCAGGGGATTGAGGTGACCGCGGCGCATCGGTCGACAGGTGTCGATGCCTACGAGGGCACTGGACTCAGTGAAGCGTTCAGTGGCGCCGACGTGGTTGTCGACTGCGTGAACGTGACGACGACCAGCGCGGACACCGCGATCGACTTCTTCGGCACGGTTGCTCGCAACGTCTCGACCGCTGCGCTGTCCGCCGGCGTGGGGCGGGTCGTGTGCTTGTCGATCATCAATGCCGCTGACCCGGCGGTCAACGCCAAGTTCGGCTATTACCAGGGCAAGGCTGCGCAGGAGAAGGTCTACCGCGAGTCGCTGCCCGCCGATGTTCTGACGATCGTGCGCTCGGCCCAATGGTACGAGTTGGCGCGGCAGATGATGAGCACTCTGCGGTTGGGTCCGGTTGCCGCCGTGCCCCATATGCGTTGCCGGCCACTGTCGGCGGCCGACGCCGCTGCGGCGCTGGTCGGTGCGGTGACCACCGCGCCGGAAGGTGACGTCGAGGTGGCCGGCCCACACGTGCTCGACCTCGCTGACATCGGCAAGGCCATCGCTCGCCGATCGGGGTCGCCACGCTGGGTGGTGGGCATCCGCTTCGGCGGCACTGCGATTCGGAACGGTGGTCTCGTCCCCGAGCGTCCCGACGTGGTCACCACCACAACGCTGGACCAGTGGTTGGATGCGGAGTACGCGGCATGAGCGCGCCGACCGCCGCGCCGCATGACACTCGGCGGATGTGGATTCCGCGGACAAACCCCACGGTGTACAAGGCTCTGGTGGCGTTGCAGCGTGCCTCGGCCGAGGGGCTGGCGCCGCGCCTGGCCGAACTGATCAGGATTCGGGTGTCGCAGATCAATGGCTGCGCCTACTGCCTGCACATGCACCTGTCGGATGCCCGGTCGGCCGAGGTGGAGCCGGAGGCGGTGGGGATGGTGGCCCTGTGGGCCGACGCGCCGCACCTCTTTACCGATCGGGAGCGGGCCGCGCTCGATCTGGCCGAGCACGTGACCCAGGTGGGCGACGATGGCGTTCCGGATGATGTGTTCGAGCGTGCCGCAGCACTTTTCGATGAGGTCGAACTCGGGCAGGTGATCGCCGCCATCGTCATGATCAACGCGTGGAACCGGATTGCTGTCGCCGGGCGCTACCCTGCGGGGCTGGATGAACGCAGAATGCCTTGAGCGTCAAGGTTGTCGGCCAGGATCACAGCTTTCGCAGGCGGACCCTGTTGATCGAGTGGTCGGCGTCCTTGCGTAGCACCAGTGTGGCGCGCGGTCGGGTGGGCAGGATGTTCTCGATCAGGTTGGGCTGGTTGATCGAGGTCCACAGGTCGCGCGCCGCGATGGTCGCCTGCTCGTCGGTCAGGGACGAGTAATAATGAAAGTGCGACTGTGGGTCTGCGAATGCGGTGGTGCGCATCTGCAGGAAGCGTGAGATATACCACTGCTCGATGTCGGAGGTCTTGGCATCGACGTAGATCGAGAAGTCGAACAGGTCGGACACCATCAGGGTGGGTCCGGTCTGCAAGACGTTGAGCCCCTCCAGGATCAGGATGTCCGGTTGCCGCACATAATGCCTCACGTCCGGGACGATGTCGTAGGCAATGTGTGAGTAGACCGGGGCGGTCACCTCGCGTGCGCCGGACTTGACCTCGGTGACGAAACGTAGCAACGCGCGTCGGTCATAGGACTCGGGAAAACCCTTGCGGTGCATGATTCCCCGACGTTCCAACTCGGCGGTCGGCAGAAGGAATCCATCCGTGGTGACCAGGTCGACCTTCGGGTGCGACTCCCACCGCGCGAGCAGGGCGGCCAGCACGCGGGCGGTGGTGGACTTACCCACCGCGACGCTGCCGGCGATGCCGATCACGAATGGCACCTGCCGGTTGGTCTGGCGTTCGCCGAGAAAGGTGGACGTGGCCGCGAACAGTCGTTGGCGTGCCGCGATCTGTAGGTGGATCAGACGTGACAGCGGGAGATACACATCGGCGACCTCGTCGAGGTCGACCTGTTCGCCGAGGCCCACCAGCTGTTGCAGCTCGGCGTTGGTCAACACCATGGGCATGGATTCGCGGAGTTCACGCCACTGCCGACGGTCGAGCTCCAGATACAGACTGGGATCGCGCCCGGTCGTGTCGCGTGCCATGGTCCTACAGCTTAGGGCGGACGGAATCGCGCACCACCGGTAGCCTCCGGTCATGACAACTGCCGCGTCCGCACCGATCACGGACTACCTGCGCTTGGGGCTGGCCTTCGACAGGCTGGAAGAGGGTTTTGTGGACGCCTACACCGGCGACCCGGCGCTGCGGGCCGAGGTGGCCGCCGCTCCCGCGCCCGACCCGGCCGTACTAGCCGATCGGGCGCGCGGACTTTCGTCAGAGCTGCCCGCCGAGCTTGGCCCCGCGCGAGTGGAATTCCTGCGTGCGCACCTCGCGGCGCTGGAATGCTCGGCGCGCAAGTTCGCAGGTGAGGAGATCGCGTTCGTCGACGAGGTGCGTGCCTACTTCGACGTGGACATCGACCTCGGCGATCAGCAGGCATACCGAGATGCCCACGCGGCGATGGCCGCCGAACTCGGTGTTCCGGGTGCGTCGGGGGTAGCGCTGGCTGAGGCCTATGCGGCCTACAAGCGATCCGACGAGATCCCGCCGGACCGTGTCGACGAGTGCGTGCGCGCCTTTGCCGGTGCGCTGCGCGAACGGGTGCGGTCCACTCATCCCTTGCCGGATAGCGAGATCGTCGAGTTCGAGGTCGTCACCGACAAGCCGTGGTCGGGGTTCAATTACTACCTCGGCGATTACCGGTCGCGGGTCGCCATCAACCTCGACCTCACGCAGTACATGTCGACGTTGCCGCACCTCATCGCGCATGAGGCGTACCCCGGACATCACACCGAGCACTGCCGCAAAGAGGAGATCCTGGTGGGCGGTGGGCAGCAGGAGCAGACCCTGTTCGTGGTCAACACCCCGCAGTGCCTGATGGCCGAGGGCCTCGCCGACCACGCCCTGCACGCGGCGATCGGCCCGGACTGGGGTCAGTGGGCGCAGGAGATCTACGCCGATCTCGGACTGCGGTTCGACGGTGCCCGTGCTGTGCGGATGGCGCGCGCGTCGGCGGGCTTGCTGGGGGTCCGTCAGGACGCTGCGCTGTTGCTGCACGACCGTCGGGCAGATCAGGACACTGTCGCCGAGTTCCTGCAGCAATGGCTGCTCGCGCCGCCCGAGCGAGCGCGTCAGATGCTGAGATTCCTGACCTCCCCGCTGTGGCGCGCCTACATCTCTACCTATGTCGAGGGGTACCGCCTGCTGGGTGAGTGGCTCGATGCCGCACCCGAAACGCAGCGGTTGGAACGCTTCGGTCGCCTGCTCGACGAACCGCTCACCCCGGCATTGCTGAGAGCCGAACTCCAGGACCCGAGGCCGGGACAATAGACTTGTCTGCCATGAGCCTGAATTCGATGTCCCTGGCCGAACTCGACCCGGATGTGGCTGCGGCGATGAACGGCGAGTTGAGCCGGCAGCGGGACACCCTCGAGATGATCGCGTCCGAGAATTTCGTGCCGCGCGCGGTGCTCCAGGCCCAGGGCAGCGTGCTCACCAACAAGTACGCCGAGGGGTACCCGGGGCGTCGTTACTACGGTGGCTGCGAGTACGTCGACGTCGTCGAGGACATCGCTCGCGACCGGGCCAAAGAGCTGTTCGGCGCCGACTTCGCTAACGTCCAGCCACACTCGGGTGCACAGGCCAACGCCGCCGTACTGATGGCGCTGATGACCCCGGGCGAGAAGATGCTCGGTCTCGACCTGGCACACGGCGGGCATCTCACCCACGGCATGCGGCTGAACTTCTCGGGCAAGCTCTACGAGATCGAGTCCTATGGCGTCAGCAAAGAGGACTTCCGCATCGACATGGATGAGGTCCGCAAGATCGCGCTCGCGGGCAAGCCGAAAGTGATCTGCGCCGGCTGGTCGGCATATCCGCGCACGCTGGACTTCGAGGCGTTCCGGTCCATCGCCGACGAGGTCGGCGCCTACCTGTGGACCGACATGGCGCACTTCGCCGGCCTCGTCGCCGCCGGGCTGCACCCGTCGCCGGTGCCGTACTCGGACGTCGTCTCGTCCACCGTGCACAAGACGCTCGGCGGGCCGCGCTCGGGCATCATCCTGGCCAAGCAGGAGTGGGCCAAGAAGCTCAACTCGGCGGTGTTCCCCGGGCAGCAGGGCGGGCCGCTGATGCACGCCATCGCGGGCAAGGCCGTCGCGCTCAAGATCGCCGGAACCGACGAATTCGTCGAGCGGCAGCAGCGCACGCTCTCGGGGGCGAAGATCCTGGCCGACCGGCTCACCGGCTCCGACGTTGCCGACGCTGGCATCTCGGTGCTCACCGGGGGCACCGACGTCCACCTCGTGCTGGTGGATCTGCGTAACAGCCGGCTCGACGGTCAGCAGGCCGAAGACCTGCTGCACCAGGTCGGCATCACGGTCAACCGGAACGCGGTGCCCTTCGATCCGCGGCCGCCGATGGTGACTTCGGGTCTGCGGATCGGGACACCGGCGCTGGCCACCCGCGGTTTCGGGGACACGGAGTTCACCGAGGTCGCCGACATCATCGCGACCGCACTGGCGGCCGGTACCGATGCCGACGTCTCCGCCCTGCGTGGGCGTGTGTCGCGCTTGGCGCTGGACTTCCCGCTCTACGACGGACTCGAGGACTGGGGGCTGATGAGCCGCGGGTGAATCCCACCTGACGTCGCAGCGCCGACGGCGCTGCGCCCCCGGACCCAGGGTGGCCAGACTGCGGGGCGGTTCTCTATTGTTGCTCCGGTGAATGCATTGACCACCGATGAGCTGATCATCGCGCTCTCCAAGGCGCTGCCGGAGATCGCCGAGGACCATCAGGCGGCTGCCAGTCCCTGGAAACCGCACGACTGGGTGCCGTGGGACCAGGGCCGCAACTTCGCCTTCCTCGGTGGTGAGGACTGGGATTCGACGCAGTCGACGATCTCCGACGAGGCCCGCGCGGGTGTCCTGGCACTGCTGCTGACCAAGGACAACCTGCCGTCCTACCACCGGGTGCTGGCCATGCACTTCCCGGCGTTCTCCGACTGGCGTCAGTTGGTGGGCGTGTGGACCGCCGAGGACAACCGGCACGCCATCGTGCTGCGCGACTTCCTTGTCGTTACCCGCGCCATCGACCCGGTCGATGCCGAGGAGCGACGCCGCATACACGTGACCGCCGGCTACCGTCAGCGTCCCGAATCGATCGAGAATCTGGGACCGCTCGACGTGCTCGCGCTGATGGCGGTGCATGAGAACCAATGCGTGGGCTACATCGAGAAGCTCCGTGCTGCGGTCACCGACGACGTGTTCGGACAGATTCTCGACAAGATCGCTGCCGACGACGCCGTGCAGGCCGCCACGTTCGGCGCCTTCCTCAACGCCGGACTCGTCGCCGATCCGGCCGCCACGGTGGTCGCCGTCGACCAGGCGCTGGCCCGGTTGGAGACCGAGCCCATCGGCTCCGACATCGCCGACTTCGACGCCGAGCGCGCACTCATCGCCGGTTACGAGGATGCCGAGAGCCGCACTCGCGTCGCAGCCGCCATCGTCGACGCATGCAAGCTCGCGTCGGTCGCAGGCCTCGACGGCGAGGCAGAAGAGGCTCGACGTCGCGTTCTGGATCGCGCCGGTGTAACCAGCGCGACGTAGCCGCCAGGCAACGTGCGTTAACGCATAATTCACGCCGACACACCCCTGTCCGCCGCGCCGGGCAGGGGTGTTTCGGCGTACGTTGGCCAGTGACGGACCGCGGGGAAGCGGTTCGTCCGGGAGGTTCGATTCGTGGTTTGCACCAGCAACGCGAGAGGGCCGGCCCCGGTCCTCGTCCACCTTGGCTGACCAGCCAAGACGGGCAAGAACCCGCCGGTCGTCGCAACTGGTTTGTGCGGGGCCCGCACAAACGTAGGAGCCCTACGTGACCACACGCACCTACGTCCTCGACACCTCCGTCCTGCTCTCCGATCCCTGGGCGGTCACGCGTTTCGCCGAACACCATGTGGTCTTGCCGCTGGTCGTCATCGGCGAACTCGAGGGCAAACGTCACCACCATGAACTCGGCTGGTTCGCTCGCGAGGCACTCCGGTTGCTCGACGACCTCCGACTCGAGCACGGCCGCCTCGACATTCCGCTCCCGATCGGTGACGAGGGCGGCACGCTGCAGGTGGAGCTCAACCACACCGATCCGGCGGTGCTCCCGGCAGGTTTCCGAACCGAGACCAACGACTCCCGAATCCTCGCCTGCGCGTTGAATCTTCGCGCCGAAGGCAGTGACGTCACGCTGGTCTCCAAGGACACCCCGCTGCGCGTCAAGGCCGGCGCCGTCGGTCTTGCCGCCGACGAGTACCACGCACAGGACGTGGTGGTGTCCGGATGGTCCGGGATGACCGAGTTGGACGTCGAGAGCACGAGTATCGACACCCTGTTCGCCGAGGGCGTCGTGGACATCGACGAAGCGCGAGAGTTGCCATGCCACACCGGTATTCGGCTGCTCGGCCATTCGTCCAGCGCGCTCGGTCGGGTCAATGCGGACAAGCGGGTGCAGCTTGTCCGCGGCGACCGTGAGGCCTTTGGTCTACATGGCCGGTCGGCAGAACAGCGTGTGGCCCTCGACCTCCTGCTCGACGACAGCGTCGGGATCGTGTCGCTCGGCGGCAAGGCGGGCACCGGCAAATCGGCGCTGGCGCTGTGCGCTGGACTCGAGGCAGTTCTGGAACGCCGTACCCAGCGAAAGGTGGTCGTCTTCCGGCCCTTGTACGCGGTCGGCGGCCAACAGTTGGGATACCTGCCCGGCGGTGAGGCGGAGAAGATGGGGCCCTGGGCGCAGGCTGTCTTCGACACCCTCGAAGGTCTCGCATCGCCCGAGGTGATCGAGGAGGTGTTGAGCCGCGGCATGCTCGAGGTGCTTCCGCTCACCCACATCCGCGGCCGTTCGTTGCACGACTCCTTCGTGATCGTCGACGAGGCGCAATCGCTGGAACGCAACGTGCTGCTGACTGTGCTCTCACGGCTCGGAGCCGGCTCGCGCGTGGTGCTCACGCACGATGTCGCCCAACGCGACAACCTTCGGGTCGGCCGCCACGACGGCGTCGCGGCGGTCATCGAGAAACTGAAGGGCCACCCGCTGTTCGCGCACGTCACACTGACTCGCAGTGAGCGCTCGCCGATCGCGGCCTTGGTGACCGACATGCTCGAGGAGTTCGCCCCCGGCGCATAGCCGGGCCCCTTTCGCCAACCGCGCACTCGTCGCGTTCACGCGCATGCTCCGACATGCGCGTGAACGTGGTGGGTGCGCGATTGGCGTCTATACCGCGTCCACGAACGATCGGGTTCAGCAGTGATCCGATCACAATCGCACCGTGACCGGCACGAGACTCACAAGCTCGCACTCGCTGGCACACTGGTGTGGTGCTGAAGTTACTGATGAGACGAATGAGGTTTCTGGGACTTCTGGTGATCGCGGTCGTCGCCGCCGTTGCCGGAGGTGCCGGTAGCGCACTCGCCGCACCCGCAACAACGACACCGTCGACGACGCCGGCCGCGCCGTCGGGATCGCCGATTCCCGAGACCGGTATCCCGATGCTCGACGAGGTATTGAACACCCTCGCCGGCAACCTCGGGCTCGGGGGCACCGGGAGTTCCGAGGTCGACAGCAGTCAGATGATCGTCGTCACCGCGCCGGAGGCCAGTGACACCTCGGCGACCCTGACCGCCTTCGAACGTGGCACCGACGACGCGTGGAAACCGGTCATCGGCCCCACGAAGGCCTTCCTCGGATCGCTCGGGATGGGTGAACCCGAGGACAACGTCTATCGCACACCAGAGGGCACCTTCGACCTGGACCAGGCCTTCGGTCGACTGCCGAACCCGGGCACGAAGATGCCCTACAAGCAGGTCGATCGGCAGGACTGGTGGGACTCGAACATGAAGTCGCCCACCTACAACACGATGGTGCGACAGGTGCAGAGTCCCGGCGGCGACAGTGAGAACCTCTACGACTCCGGGCCGGTGTACGACTATGCGGTCAACATCGCGCACAACCCGCAGCGGATTCCGGGTAAGGCGTCGGCGATGTTCCTGCACGTGACCAACAACCAGCCGACCATGGGGTGCATCGCCATCGACAAGGATCTGATGCGCAAGGTGTTGACCTGGCTCGATCCGGCCAAGCACCCGAAGATCGCGATCGGGGTGAATCAGGCCGGACCGTCGGGATCTGCGTCGTCGGGATCGGGGGCATCCGACCCTCAGACGCCCGAATCGTCGGCTCCCGAATCGTCGACACCCCAGTCGGCGGTGCCGGAGTCGTCGTCGCCGAGCACGTCGGCGATGCCCGGCGCGGATTCCCTGACCCAATTGCTCAATCAGCTCGTCAGCTTGCTGCCGTCGCTGTCGCAGACCACCGCGGGCGGCTGAGCCTCCGCACACCAGAGGCGGGGATCGGCGATCGGCCGGTCCCCGTTTCGCTGGGCGCACTCAGAGCACCACCAACGTCCCGGTTCGGTCAGGGTCGCGAACGCTTGAGTTCGAAGCCGCAGAATTCACCACCGGTGACCATGTCGATCTGCCGGCGGGCCTGCTCGATCACCGGGGTGTCGGGGTCGAGCACCGAGAGGTACTGCTCGTGTGCGGCCAGTGACCGCACCGCGAGATCGATCTGATCGGCCACGTCGACCCTGTGCGTGGCGGCGGGGCCGTTTTCGAAGAGCCACCGCGGCCGCTCGACGTCGAGGCTGTCGTAGGCATCGAGCACGGCGGCGGAAAACTCCATGTGATCGCGCTGATTGGGCATCCCCGGAGCCCACTCGGGTCCGCCGTAGAGCGACAGGACCACGTCGGGATGCACGCGACAGATGGTGTCGCGCACACGGTCGCGGAGTTCGGCGGTATTGCGGATCTCGCTGTCGGGGAAGCCCCAGAACTCCACCTCGTCGACCCCGACGATGGCGGCGGAAGTGCGCTGCTCGTTTTCCCGGACGGGCCCGGCCGTGGCCGGGTCCATGCCCTCGATGCCTGCCTCGCCGCTCGACGCCAGTGCGTAGATGACGCGTTTGCCTGACGCGGTCCATCGTGCGACGGCCGCGGCCATCCCATACTCGGGGTCATCGGGATGGGCGACCAGCACGAGTGCGGTCTGCCAGTTCTCGGGGAATTGCTCCACGACAGTGCTCAGCGTTCGCGATCGAGGTTGGCCATCTTCAGCACGTCGAGGCGTGCGTCGAGTTCTGCTTCCGACAGCTTGTCGCCGATCAGGCCGCGGTCGACCACGGTCTGGCGAATCGTCTTGCCCTCCTTGAGTGCCTGTTTGGCAACTGCGGCCGCCTCCTCGTACCCGATCGCACTGTTGAGCGGGGTCACGATGGACGGCGAACTCTCCGCGAGGGTGCGCAACCGCTCCTCGTTGGCCACCAGTCCGCTGATGCAGCGGTCGGCGAACAGGCGAGACACGTTGGCCAGCAACTTCAGCGACTCGAGTACGTTGCGGGCCATCATCGGGATGTAGACGTTCAACTCGAAGGCGCCGTTGCCGCCACCCCAGGTCACCGCGGCATCGTTGCCGATCACCTGTGCGGCCACCTGGGTGACCGCCTCGGGGAGAACAGGATTGACCTTGCCGGGCATGATGGAGCTTCCGGGCTGCAGGTCGGGGAGCAGGATCTCACCGAGTCCGGTGAGCGGGCCCGATCCCATCCAGCGGACGTCGTTGGCGATCTTGGTGAGGGAGACGGCGACGGTCTTCAGCGCTCCGGACAGTTCGACGAGGCCGTCGCGCGCTGCCTGCGCCTCGAAGTTGTCGGTGGCCAGCGAGAGGGCGTCGACGTCGGTCAGCCGGCGCAGTTCGGTGACGACCTTGGTGCCGAAGGCCTCCGGGGCGTTGAGCCCGGTGCCGACGGCGGTGCCGCCGATGGGCAGTTCACCGACACGTGGCAGGGTCGCGGTGACCCGCTCGATGCCGGCCTCCACCTGGCGCGCGTAACCGCCGAACTCCTGGCCGAGGGTCACTGGTACCGCATCCATCAGGTGCGTCCGGCCGCTCTTGACCACCTCGCGCCACTGTGTGGACTTGTCGAGCAGGGCCAGGCGAAGATGATCGAGTGCCGGGACGAGGTCGGTGACAACGGCTTCGGTTGCCGCGACGTGGGTTGCCGTGGGGAAGGTGTCGTTCGACGACTGCGACATGTTCACGTGGTCATTCGGATGCACCTCGACACCGTTGGCCTTGGCGATCGAGGCGATGACCTCGTTGGAGTTCATGTTGGAGCTGGTGCCCGATCCGGTCTGGAACACGTCGATGGGGAACTGGTCGTCGTGCGCTCCTTCGGCGATCTCCTTGGCGGCCGCGATGATCGCGTCGGCCTGTGCCGCGTCCAGCAGTCCGAGATCCTTGTTCACCTGGGCGCACGCCGCCTTGAGCAAGCCCATCGCGCGAATCTGGGTGCGCTCCAACGGTCGATGGCTGATCGGGAAGTTCTCCACTGCCCGCTGGGTCTGTGCGCGCCAGAGCGCATCGATCGGGACCTTGACCTCGCCCATCGTGTCGTGCTCGATGCGGTACTGCTGTTCGGTCATTCGTGTTCCTCCAGCTTCATCGGCGGTGATAACCACGGTACTCACCCCATACGTCCGGGCCATGGATGGTGTTGTGAGATCTGCCGTACTTTCGGGTCGTCAGTTGACACAAAAGTACGGCGCAACAGTCGGCGGATTGGGGATGCCGACGGACGTTATGCACAGCGGCGCTGCGGACGGGGATATCGGCGGGTGAGTCGCTCAGAGTTCGGGGGTGATTGATCCGACCTGCGCTCCCGCCCTGTCGCAACTCGACGACTTTCTTGTCGAGCAAGACGGCGTTGTCGCGCGGCACCAGGTGACGGCGCGCGGGTACACCGCCGCGTTCATCCGTCGCAAAGTGCGTCGTCGGGAATGGGCACGGGTGTATCCGGGCGTCTACGTCAACCACACCGGGCCGCTGACGTGGCGCCAGCGAGCCTGGTGTGCAGTCCTCGACGCTCACCCTGCTGCGCTGAGCCACCGCTCGGCACTGAATTCCGACGGCACACCCGACTCCGGTCCTATCCACATCGTCGTGGATCGCTCACGTCGGGTGACACGGCGTCCCGGCGTCGTCGTCCACTACGGGACTCAACTCGAAGCAAAGGTGATGTGGGAAACGCATCCTCCGCGCATGCGAGTGGAGCAGGCGGTCCTCGACGTCGCCGCTGAGGCGCGGTCGGAGACTGACGTCATCGCATGTCTGGCGGACGCCGTCAACTCCCGGAAGACGACTGCGGACCGTCTGATAGGCGCGATTCGGGATCGGCCACGGATGCGCCGTCGAGAGTTTGTGGCGGGCGTTCTCGACGATGTGGCCAACGGGACGTGCTCGGTCCTCGAGCATGGATATCTGGTGGCTGTCGAACGCAGGCATGGACTGCCCGAGCCGGCGCGACAGGCCGCGACCACAGTCGGTCGCCGTGGGTTCCGCGATGTCGACTATGTGGAGTGGGGGTTGGTGATCGAACTCGATGGTCGTGCGGCCCATGACGACTCACGGAACCGAGATCTCGACCTGCAGCGGGACCTTGATGCCGCCGTCGATGCTCAACGCCAGACGCTTCGCGTCGGTTGGGGGCAGGTGTTCGACCGCCCTTGTCAGACGGCTCGCCAGATCGGACAGGTATTGCGTGCCCGTGGGTGGGATGGCGCGGTGACTCCATGTACGTCGTGCCCGACTGCGTCGTAGATCGATATCGCCGTACTTTGAGGCCACATGTCGACATCGATCTACGGCACTGTCCTCACGACCGGACGCGAACCCCCAGCGGCACGGTGACCGCGCCACCCGGATCGGTGAAGAAGTCGTTGCCCTTGTCGTCGACGACGATGAACGCGGGGAAGTTCTCCACCTCGATCTTCCACACGGCTTCCATACCGAGCTCGGGGTACTCGATGACCTCCTGGCTCTTGATGCAGTCGAGTGCCAGGCGGGCGGCCGGGCCGCCGATCGAGCCCAGGTAGAACCCGCCGTGCGAACCGCAGGCCTGGGTGACCTGCTTGGACCGATTCCCCTTGGCGAGCATCACCATCGAGCCGCCGGCGGCCTGGAACTGCTCCACGTAGGAGTCCATGCGGCCGGCAGTGGTGGGACCGAACGAACCCGACGCCATCCCCTCCGGGGTCTTCGCGGGGCCGGCGTAGTAGACGGGATGGTCGCGCAAATAGTCGGGCATCGGTTCGCCGGCGTCGAGGCGTTCTTTGATCTTGGCGTGCGCGATGTCGCGGGCGACCACGAGCGGGCCCGTCAGCGACAGCCGGGTCTTGACCGGGTGCTTGGACAGTTCGGCCAGGATCTCGGGCATCGGGCGGTTGAGATCGATCTCGACCGCCTCGCCGCCCTCGATGTCCTCGGTGACGCCGACGGCGGGCATGTACTTGGCGGGGTCGGTCTCGAGTTGCTCGAGGAACACACCGTCGGCGGTGATCTTGCCGAGCGCCTGCCGGTCGGCCGAACACGAGACCGCGATGGCCACCGGACAGGAAGCGCCGTGGCGCGGCAGGCGGACCACCCGGACGTCGTGGCAGAAGTACTTGCCGCCGAATTGGGCGCCGATCCCGAAGGACTGGGTGAGCTTGAAGACCTCGTCTTCCAACTCGGTGTCACGGAACCCGTGCGCCGACATAGAGCCTTCCGTCGGCAACGCATCGAGATAGTGGGCCGACGCGTATTTCGCTGTCTTCAAGGCGAATTCGGCCGACGTCCCGCCGATCACCACCGCCAGGTGATACGGCGGGCAGGCGGCGGTGCCCAGCGACCGGATCTTTTCGTCGAGGAACTCCAGCATTCGCTTGGGATTCAGGATGGCCTTGGTCTCCTGGAACAGGAACGACTTGTTGGCCGACCCGCCGCCCTTGGCCATGAACAGGAACTTGTACTCCGGTCCCTTCGGCCCCTGCTCGGTGGCGTAGATCTCCACCTGCGCAGGCAGATTGGTGCCGGTGTTCTTCTCGTCGTAGGTCGTCAGCGGCGCCAGCTGCGAGTACCGCAGATTGAGCTTCGTGTAGGCGTCGAAGACACCACGCGAGATGGCCTCGGCGTCGTCGGCGCCGGTCAGCACACCCTCTGACTTCTTGCCCATAACGATCGCGGTACCGGTGTCCTGGCACATCGGTAGGACACCTCCGGCGGAGATGTTGACGTTCTTGAGCAGGTCGAGCGCGACGAAGCGATCGTTGCCCGACGCCTCCGGGTCGTCGATGATCTTGCGCAGCTGCGCGAGGTGCGCCGGCCGCAGGTAGTGGCTGATGTCGTGCATCGCCTCGGCGGTCAGCTTCGTGATGGCCTCGGGTGTCACCTTCAGGAAGCGTTGACCGTCCACCTCGATCGTCGACACACCTTCGGTGGTGATCAATCGATAGGGCGTGTCGTCGGCGCCCGTGGGCAGCAGGTCGCTGTAGCGGAACTCAGGAGTGGGGGCTGTACTCACCCGCGAATCGTATCGTGGCCGGTCAGCGGCGGTGATCGGCTGCCGTGCCGACGGTGTCCTGAGTCACAGGTGCCCGAGGCCACGGCCGGCGACCGGGCCCGCGCGCAGCTCCGGCTGCACCGGACCTACACGTCCAGGCGCGCGTACTCGCGGAGCTTGGTGACCTGATGCACGGCTTCGATGCGGCGGATGGTGCCCGACTTGGAGCGCATCACCAGCGAGCGGGTGGTGGCGCCATTCGGGCGGTACGTGACGCCGCGCAGCATGTCGCCGTTGGTGACGCCGGTCGCGCAGAAGAAGGAGTTCTCGCCGCGGACCAGGATGTCGTTGGTGAGCACGCGGTCCAGATCGTGGCCGGCGTCGATGGCCTTCTGGCGCTCGGCGTCGTCACGCGGCCAGAGCTTGCCTTGGATCTCGCCACCCATGCACTTCATCGCGACGGCGGTGATGATGCCCTCGGGGGTGCCGCCGACGCCCATCAGCATGTCGACGGTGCTGTAGTTGTCCGCTGCAGCGATCGCGCCGGCGACGTCGCCGTCGGAGATCAGCCGGATCTTGGCGCCGGCCTGACGGATCTCACCGATCAGATCGGCGTGGCGGGGTCGGTCGAGCACCACCACGGTCAGATCGGCGATGTCGATGCCCTTGGCCTTGGCGACCGAATTGATGTTCCACTCGACGGACTCTTCGATGTTGATGGCGCCCTTGGCCTCCGGGCCGACGGCGATCTTGTCCATGTAGAACACCGCAGATGGGTCATACATCGTGCCGCGCTCGCTGACCGCGATGACGGCAATCGAGTTCGGTCGGCCCTCGGCCATCAGGGTGGTGCCATCGATCGGGTCCACCGCGACGTCGCATTCCGGGCCCTGACCGTTGCCGACTTCCTCGCCGTTGAACAGCATCGGCGCCTCGTCCTTCTCGCCCTCGCCGATCACGACGACACCGCGCATTGAAACGGTCGAGAGAAGTTCGCGCATCGCGTCGACGGCCGCCCCGTCGCCCTTCTTCTTCTCACCGCGGCCCACCCACCGGCCGGCCGCGAGCGCGGCGGCTTCGGTGACCCGCACCAATTCCATCGCGAGGTTACGGTCGGGGGCCTGGGGGGAAGGGGACATGTCGGACTCCTCGGCATGGCGGCGGTGACACTTCGACAACAAAGCGATTGTCCTCATCCTTGCATGTCACACCCGGCGTTTGAGCAGCCACCCCGCCTGGTTTACTGGCCGTCATGGCCGACAAACCCCGTATCCTGCACAGCAGCAAGGACATGATCTGGTCCTTGATCCCGCTGCTGATCATCTGCGCGATCGTGGCGGTCGCGTCCGGGAACTGCTCGGTGGGGTTGACGGGTCAGGCCTCCGACGACCAGACACCTGAGTTCGATGTGTCGAACGCACTGCAGGCCGACGCGCGTGATCTGCCGTTCCCGATCCGTCTGCCCGACACCCCCGACGGTTGGAAGCCGAACTCCGGTTCGACCCTTCCGGTGGGCGGGACGACGGTGAGCAACGTCGGCTGGATCTCAGATGTGGGCGCCTACGTGCAGCTGAGCCAGACGAACGCCGCCGAGGACGATCTGGTGGTGTTCCTCGGCGACGGAGAGGCGCTCGGTACGGGTACCCGCACCGAAGGCGGTCGCGAGTGGGTGACCTATGCCAACGGGGACAAGAAGTTCTGGATCACCGACCTCGGTGACGTTCGCATCGCCGTGCTGTCGCGTGGGCCCGACGAGGACATGTCCGAACTCGCCCGCGGCGTACTGGCCAAGCAACCGTTGCCGACGAGCTGACGCAGGGGATCAGTCCTCGGGTTCGCCCTCGCTGAGTGCGACCTCGATCCGTTCGCGAGCACCGGCCAGATGCTCCTCACATCGCTTCGCCAACGCCTCCCCGCGCTCCCAGAGCGCCAACGACGCATCGAGGTCGAGCCCGCCGTGTTCGAGTGCCGCGACGACTTCGGCGAGCTCGTCACGGGCTGCCTCGTAACCCAGCTCCGAGACCGGCGTCTGGTCATCGGGCGTATCTGAACTCTGCGGACTCATGTGTTCGTCATCCCTTCTTCGCGTTCGTCGACTCCGCCTGCCGTGGCGCTTGGGCGGCGGCCACCTGCGCGGCGGCCGACCCGTCGGAGACCCGGATGCGTAGTTGTGCACCGGCCGGCATCTCGGCGACCGACCCGACGACATGCGCGGGCGAGACGTCGGTGCGCTGGACCACCGCATACCCGCGGGCCAGCGTCTGTGCCGGACCCAGGGTGGCCAATCGTGCGGAAAGATGATCACGGCGGCGATCCTCGGCATCGATGTGCCGGCGGATGTCGCGGCGGAGGTCACGACGCATCCGATCGATGGTCTCCGCGTGCGCGTCGAGCATGGTCAGTGGCCGCGCCAGGACCGGACGGGCGCGCAATCCGTCGACCACGTGCTGTTCGCGGCGCACCCAGTTGCGCAGTGCGTGTGCGCTGCGCCGACGCAGCTCGTCGATCCCCTCGAGTTCGGCGCCGACATCGGGCACCACCCGCTTGGCCGCATCAGTCGGCGTCGCCGCGCGCAGGTCGGCGACCAGATCGAGCAGCGGGGTGTCGGGTTCGTGACCGATGGCGCTGATCACCGGTGTCCGGCAGGCGGCCACCGCCCGCAACAGTGCCTCATCGGAGAACGGCAGCAGATCCTCCACGCTGCCGCCGCCGCGGGCGATGATGATGACCTCCACGTCCGGTTCGGCGTCGAGCTCGCTGAGATGTGTCAGTATTCGCGGAACGGCCGTCGGCCCCTGGACCGGCGCGTCGCGTACCACGAATCGGACAGCATCCCACCGATCGGCGGCCACCGTCATCACGTCACGTTGCGCTGCGCTGGCCCGACCGCTGATCAATCCGATCGACCGCGGCAAAAACGGCAGTGGGCGCTTGAGCCGCGCATCGAACAGTCCTTCCGCGGTCAGCAGCTGGCGTAGACGTTCGATCCGGAGCAGAAGTTCACCGATCCCCACCGGCCGGATGTCGGTGACACGCAGGGAGACGGTTCCGCGACCGGTGAAGTATGTCGGCCGTCCCAGCATGACGACCCGACTGCCCTCGGTGAGGGGAACTTCGGTGCGGTACAAGAGGTCTGGGCTGCAGGTCACCGAGATCGAGATGTCTGCCGCGGGGTCACGCAGCGTCAGGAAGGCGACCCGGGTGCCCGGACGCCGGTTGATCTGGGTGACCTGGCCCTCGACCCAGATCTGCCCGAGGCGGTGAATCCAGTCGGCGATTTTCGTGTTGACGGTCCGGACCGGCCACGGGTTCTCGGCCGAATTCGCGTCGGTCACAAGTCGGCGGGCGTCACGTCGACGGCTGCCGCTTGCTGTTCTGTGCGGCGATCCGGTTGTCGATCATGGTGACGAACGGCGCCCGCGACTTGGTGGCCCGTTCGTAGGCGACCAGGGCCTCGAGTTCGTCGACGCCGACCCCGCGCAGTTTGGCGCGCAGTTGTGCCAGGGTGAGGTTGTCGTACTCGATGTACTCGACGATCTCGGGCACCTCGCCGGCGCCGGTCATCTCGACTGCGCCATCCGACGTCCCGTCGCCGTCGCGACCGACCAGATCCTCCGGCGGGGCACTGTAGAGCGCGAAACGACCGGCGGACGCGTCCGGACCGGCGGTCTGCTCGGCGTCGGTCGCCGCCGCGGTCACCGACCTCTTCGCGGGCTGTGGTGCCGACTTAGTGGCCGCAGTCTTCTTCGCCGCAGTCTTCTCCGCCGCGGTCTTCTTGGTCGCGGTCGTCTTCGTCGCAGCCTTCCTGGGTTCCGGTTTCTTCTTCGGTGGGGCGGCACTCTCGATCGGGGTGCGAGCGGCCTCGGCATCCGCCTGCGCGTCGTCGTCCTCGTCGAAGCGCGCCCACTCGGGCTCCTCGACCGGACGGTCGAAGAGCATCTCCAGGGCGAGGTCGCCCTTGATCGCGAGTTCGGCGATGTTCTGCTGCATCCGCATGCCGGCCTGCACGGTTTGGCTCACCGCCGTCATGGGCAATGTGACAACCAGTGTGGGCAGTTTGCGGGTCTCCTCGATCGCGGTGACGACGAGTCCGGCGGCGATGCGGGCCGGATAGGGTGCGCGAACCATGCCCATACTCTGCCATTCCCGGTGGTACGGGTCCACCGGCGCCAGTCGGTCGCGTCGGGGACCGAACCGACCCGGACCGACCCCGTACCCTGGGAGGCATGTCTGAACGCAAACGTGTCCTGCTGGCCGAACCGCGCGGCTACTGCGCCGGGGTGGACCGTGCCGTGGAGACCGTCGAGCGTGCGCTCGACAAGCACGGTGCGCCGGTGTACGTGCGCAAGGAGATCGTGCACAACCGGCACGTGGTGGAGACCCTCAGCGAGCGCGGCGCGATCTTCGTCGGCGAGACGGACGAGGTGCCCGAAGGGGCGCTTGTGGTGTTCTCCGCGCACGGCGTGTCCCCGGAGGTGCACCGCACCGCCGCCGAACGCAGCCTGAAAACGATCGACGCCACCTGTCCGCTGGTGACCAAGGTCCACCAGGAGGCCAAGCGGTTCGCCCGCGACGATTACGACATACTGCTCATCGGGCACGAGGGTCATGAAGAGGTGGAGGGCACCGCGGGAGAGGCGCCGCAACACGTGCAGCTCGTGGACGGCCCCGACAGTGTCGACAACGTGACGGTGCGCGACGAGTCGAAGATCGTTTGGCTGTCGCAGACCACGCTGTCGGTCGACGAGACGATGGAGACGGTCAACCGGCTGCGTGAGAAGTTCCCGCTGCTCAACGACCCGCCCAGCGACGACATCTGCTATGCCACGCAGAACCGGCAGGTCGCGGTCAAGGCGATGGCGCCGCGCTGCGACCTGGTGATCGTCGTCGGCTCGAAGAACTCGTCGAACTCGGTCCGCCTGGTCGAGGTGGCGTTGCAGGCAGGCGCGAGCGCCGCACATCTCGTCGACTACGCCCGCGACATCGACCTCGACTGGCTCGACGGTGTGGACACGGTCGGGATCACATCGGGCGCGTCGGTGCCGGAGGTGCTGGTGCGTGGCGTGATCGACCTGTTGGCCGAGCACGGTTTCGACTCCGTGGAGTCGGTCACCACCGCCAACGAGACGGTCACCTTCGCGCTGCCACGTGAGTTGCGCCCCGCGCGCACCGCGCGATAGGGCCCGCGGCAACGCTCGGCGTGTCGGTCAGAACTCGTCGGGATCGAGACGTGTGACACGGCGATGGGGTAGCGCGATCGCCAGCACCGCGGCGATCAGTGCGGCACACACCCCGGTTCCGATCATCGCCACGTTGCGCGCGGTGTGATCCGGGGGTGCCTCCGGTGTGGGGGCGGCGATGGCCCTCGGCTGGGCCGCGTCCGGCGTGTCGCGGGGAATCTGATTCGTCAGCGCCGCTACGGGGTCGAGGACCCCGTAGCCGATCGCGGTGTCGTGGCCGGTCCCCGGTCCATGAGCGGTTCGCACAATGCGTGCCATGACCTCCTTCGCGCTGAGCTCGGGATAGCGCGAGCGGACCAACGCCACGGTGCCGGCCACATAGGGCGTGGCGAAGCTCGTTCCGCCGATGGGAACCGGCCCGTCGCGACCCTGTTGTGCATCGACCAGTTTCGATGAGCCGCGCGTGCTGTCGAGGCTGACGATGTCGGTGCCGGGTGCGGCCACCGCCACCCACGGTCCGTGCAGGCTGAAGCCACTGGGGGCTCCGGTGCCTGCGTCCACCGATCCGACCGCGAGCACATACGGGGTGAACCAGGCCGGACTGGCGACGGTGCTCACCGATCCCCAGCCGGTGCCACCTGGTGTCGGTTCCGCGTTCTGCTGCTGGCAGCCGGAGTTCTGCGACAGGTTGCCTGCCGCCACGACCACCACCACGTCGCGGTCGTAGGCGTATTTCACCGCCGCGCCCAGCGATGCGTCGTTGAGCCGGTCGCCGGCGGGTGCGCATGCGACCTCGGAGATGTTGATCACCGTGGCCCCGAGGTCGACGGCGCGGACCACCGCATTTGCCAGGGTGCGCACCGATCCGTAGCCCGAGCCGACCGTGGGGTCCGTGTCGTCGGCGCTGCGGCGGTCTTTGGCCGAGTAGGCACCGCTGGACTGTCGGATCGAGATGAGTGACGACTCGGGGGCGACCCCCGCGAAGGCGTCGCGGCTGCTCGGCCGTGCGGCGATGATCCCGGCCACGAGGGTGCCGTGCGCGTCGCAGTCGGCCAGGCCGGTGCCCGACGACACGTAGTCACCGCCGCCGGCAACCCGGCCCAAGCGCGGATGAGGTGTGACGCCGGTGTCGATCACCGCCACCTTCTGGCCCTTGCCCCGGCTGAAGCGCCACGCCTCGGGAAGGTTCATCATCTTCTGTGCCGCAGTTGGTTTGGAGATGTCGTGGCTGCCCGTTACCAACGGTTTGGCGCACAGCGTGCGCTGTTCGGTCGGCTCCGGTGGCGCAACCGGGGCCGAACGCACGAGGGCTGAGGAGTTCACCGTCGGTGGTGTGATCGCGCCAGCGGGTGCACCCGACAGCGTGAGAGTGAGTACGACGGTCGAGATCATCGCTGCGGCGACCGCCACGTGCCGCTGTCGAACCCGGCCTCCGAAGGTCCTGAAATGCGCGCTGCTGCGCACGTCAGATCTCCCGGACGATCCGGTACAGATCGAGAATCCACAGCAGCAGCGGCACAATGATCGCGACCAGTAGATATTCGGCGATCTCCGCGGCGCGCCGCATGACCGGTGAGAACTCCTGATTCGGTGCCACCACACCGAGCACAAGCGCCGCGACCATGATGCCCATCGCGACCACGAAGGCGGTGATGGGCCAGCCGCCCGCGCCGAATGCCAGACCGGTGGTCAGTCCGAGGAGCGCGAGTGCCCCCGAGCCGATCAGAAAGGCGGCCTGCGCCAGATCGCTGTGTGAGCGTCCCCGCAGGCACAGGACCACCGCGACGATCGCCGCGTAGGCGGCCGATTTCGGCGCGAATCCGGACAGGGGGGCGGCCGCGAGGAAGGCCGACACCGCCGTGACCAGCGACGTGCCGGCAACGATCCCGGTGAGGTAGGCATTGGCCACGAACGACCGTCGCTCCAGGGCATCGGCCTTGGGCAGCGCCATCGCGCCGATCGCGCCGATACCTTCGATCGCCGGTTTCGGCTCGACATCCTCAACGTCGATCGGCGCGCCCGCGGTCGGTACCGGAGGCAATGGCAATTTGGCCAGCACAATGGTCAACCGCGGCGCCAACGCCACCAGCAGCAAGCCGACGGCGGCGAGAACGGCAGCGACATCGCTGATCTCGGCGTCGAGGAGTAGGGCGGCGGTACAGCCGGCCCCGGTCAGCAACGTCGCGGTGGTGACCGCGCTGTGGACAGCGGCGCCTACTGCGGTGAGTCGATACGAGATCACGGTCGCGACCAGAGTCAGCGCGCAGCCGAAGGTCAGGTGTGCGGCGCCGTAGCTGCCCGGCGTCACCAGTATGCCGGTGACGAACACGAGTGGCGTTGCGGCGGCGACAAGCACTGTGGCGCTGAGTTCGTCACGGTAATAGCGCGCGACGATACTGCCCGCGGTGATCAGGCCGATGCCGGCCAGCGCGCTCAATGCGGCCACCCACACCGCCCCGCTGGTGGATCGGTAGGCGCCGAGGGCGACGGCCGCCGCGATCGCCGCGAGCACGGCGACGGTGTAGCCCGCGATCCGGGCGGACGTGGCCGACCAACTGGCGAAGCGAGATTCATTCAAACGAGCGACAGCGTCGACCACGTCGTCGAACAGCGCGGGCGCCTCGCCGGTGCGGGTCGAACGCAGAACCAGCAGGTCACCGTCGCGCACTCCGGACTCTGAGAGACAGCGGTTCGGGGCGATCGGTTCCTGTCCGACCAGGGCCAGCGTCCAGCGCTGCTGACGGTCATGCGGGCGGTCGTCCCCGCCGTCCGGGTCGTCGGGATCCCGACGTGCCGGATTGCGTGACTCTATCTGTGCGATGAGGTCGGGGATGAGTCCCGCGATTGGCATCGCCGCAGGTAAAGCCACATCCAGCTGTGTATTGCCGCCCAGGATCGACACCCGGACCAGTTCCGGTTCGATACCTGAATCGGTGCGTCCGCCTCCGGTCGGCCCGAAGCTCGGCGCGTGCGACATCCTCGTGTGCGCATCCAGAGTCGACATCTGGTGGATCCTCCCCGCCCGGTTCGCGGTTACCATGCGAACCGCGTCAATTGTGTACCAGTGGCGCCCGAGTGCACGAACTCGGGCAGCCGGATCGGGGTCGGGGGGAGATCGCGTGGTGACGACTACGGAGGGGTTCGTCCGCCGTCCGCGGATCACGCCGCCACGGATGCCGGGCGGCGAACTCAATCTGCAGCCGCCGCCGGATGTGCCGCGGGTGGTGCCGGGCAACATGCTGCTCAAACTGCTGCCGGTGGTGATGGTGGTCGCCGTCGTCGGGATGATCGCGCTGATGTTCGTCACCGGCGGACGCAACATCCTGTCCAACCCGCTGTTCATGATGTTTCCGCTGATGATGCTGATGTCGATGTTCGGCATGTTCGCTGCCGGCGGGCGCGGTGGCGGCAAGCGTGCAGCGGAATTGAACGAAGAACGCAAGGACTACTTCCGCTATCTGGGCCAGACCCGGCAACAGGTACTCGAGACGGTGACCGCCCAGCGGGCCGCGGCGACCTGGAGTCACCCGGACCCGACATCGTTGCTCGATGTGATCGGGACGCGGCGGATGTGGGAACGACGCCCCACCGACAGCGATTTCGCCCGGGCCCGGATCGGTCTGGGCACGCAGCGACTCGCGACCCGGCTGATGCCGCCGGAGACGGGCCCGCTCGAGGACATCGAACCGGTGTCGATGGTGGCACTGCGGCGCTTCTCCCGGACGTACTCGTCGGTGCATCGTCTGCCGACGACGGTGTCGTTGCGCGGATTCCCGGCAGTCAACATCGAGGGCGCGCGGCAGGAGACCCGAGATCTGGTGCGCGCGATGATCGTCGAGTTGTGCGCGTTCCACGGACCTGACCACCTGCATGTCGCGATCATCACCGGCGATCCGGCCGGCGAGGCGTGGGACTGGGCCAAATGGCTTCCACACGTGGGACATCCGACGCTGCGCGACGGGGTGGGCGCCATGCGGATGATCTATCCGACGCTGGCGGATTTCGAGAACTCCATGGCCACCGATCTACTCGAGCGAGGACGCTTCAGCCGTTCTGCCCCGCCGACCCCCGGCCGCGCACACCTGGTGGTGGTGCTCGACGACGGTCATGTCGCCGGCGATGAGCGGTTGATCAACGATGCCGGCATGGAGGGGGTCACCGTCCTCGACCTCACCGCACCCCCGGACGGGCTGGCCGCCCGGCGCGGGCTGCAGCTGGTGGTCCGCAACGCAAAGGTGTCCGCGCGCAGTGCGGCCGGCGTCGAGGAGATCGCCGACATGGACTCGCTGAGCATTCCGGAGGCGGAGACGCTGGCGCGCCGGATGGCGCGGTACCGGTTGGCCACCGCGGCGGCGTTGGCCAACCTGGAGAGCGAGGCCACCTCCAGCGATCCCGGATTGCCCGCGCTGCTCGGCATCCACGACGCCACGCGGTTCGATCCGGCGGTCGGCTGGCGAGGTCGTACCGGCCGCGACCGTCTGCGGGTGCCGATCGGGATCACGCCCGATGGGGTACCGGTCGATCTCGACATCAAGGAGAGCGCACACGGTGGCATGGGTCCGCACGGATTGTGTATCGGTGCAACCGGTTCCGGTAAATCCGAGTTCCTGCGCACGCTGGTGCTCGCGATGCTCGCCACGCATTCACCGTCGGAGTTGAACTTCGTCCTCGTCGACTTCAAAGGCGGCGCCACATTCCTGGGGCTCGAGTCGGCGCCGCACGTCGCGGCGATCATCACCAACCTCGAGCAGGAACTGTCGATGGTCGACCGCATGAAGGATGCGCTGTCGGGTGAGATGAACCGCCGCCAGGAACTGCTGCGGTCGGCGGGCAATTTCGCCAACGTCAGCGAGTACGAGCGGGCCCGCGCGTCAGGGGTTCGGCTCGAACCGTTACCCGCCCTGTTCATCGTCGTCGACGAGTTCTCCGAACTACTGGCCCAGAAGCCCGATTTCGCCGAACTCTTCGTCGCGATCGGACGGCTGGGTCGTTCGTTGCACATCCATCTGCTGCTCGCCTCCCAGCGCCTCGAGGAGGGCAAGCTCCGCGGCCTGGACAGTCACCTCTCGTACCGCATTGGTCTGAAAACCTTCTCCGCCAACGAATCCCGCTCCGTGTTGGGTGTGCCAGACGCGTATCACCTGCCCAGTGTGCCGGGATCGGGCTATCTCAAGTGTGATTCGGCCGAGCCGGTGCGTTTCAACACCTCTTACGTGTCGGGCCCCTATCACCCGCCGCTCGCCGCCGACGGTGTCATCGACGACGGGCCGGTGTACAACGGCCCGCGGGGGCGCATGAAGGTCTTCACCGCGCTGCCGGTGCCGCTCGACGACGGTGCCACCAGTGCCTCGGTGCTGGATCAGGCGCAGGCACTGCTGGACGAAGAGCCGCCGGCAGAACCCGACACCCCGTCCTACGACGATCCGGCGGCCGCCTCCGTGCCCACGTTGCTCGATACGCTGGTCGCCCGGATGACCGGACACGGCCCGCCGGCACACGAGGTCTGGCTCAAGCCGCTCAACGAATCGCCGACGGTCGATCATCTCGTCGGACGTCGGGATTGGTCGACGCCCGGGGGAGCCGGCAACCTGCGGCTCGCGGTGGGTCACGTCGACCGTCCGTACGATCAGCGCCGCGACATGCAGGTACTCGATCTCACCGGAGCCGCGGGCAACGTCGCGGTCGTGGGTGGACCGCAGTCGGGTAAGTCGACCGCGGTGCGCACGATCATCATGTCCGCCGCCGCCACCCACACCCCCGAACAGGTGCAGTTCTACTGCCTGGACTTCGGTGGCGGCAGCCTGTCGACGATCGCGGGGCTGCCGCACGTCGGCTCGGTCGCCTCGCGGGGGGACATGGATGCGGTGCGCCGCACGGTCGCCGAGGTCGCCGCGATCGTCCGCAACCGGGAGCTGCTGTTCTCCCGGATGGGTATCGAGTCGATGCGTGACTACCGGGCGCGTCGCGCGGACTGGTTCGCCGGGCGTGGCGCCGACGATCCGCTCGCCGTCGACCGCCACGGTGACGTGTTCCTGGTCATCGACGGTATCGGTGTGCTGCGCAACGAACTCGACTTCCTCGAGGAGCAGGTCACCACGATCGTGTCGCAGGGGCTGTCCTACGGCGTGCACGTCATCGTGACCGCGACCCGCTGGGCCGAGGTCCGCCCCGCCGTCAAGGACCTGATGGGCAGCCGGATCGAATTGAAACTCGGCGACGCGATGGATTCGGAGATGGGTCGGCGTGCGGCTGCGCTGGTGCCGCACAATCGACCCGGCCGCGGCTTGACCCCCGACGAGCTGCACATGCTGATCGCCCTGCCCCGACTCGACGGGGTCAGCGTCGCCGAGACGCTGCCGGCGGGTGTGCAGGATGCGGTCGACAAGCTGGCCGCCGCCTACCGCGGCCGGGAGGCGATGGCCGTGCGCAAGCTCGGCGCGCAGATCGCCCAACGCGACGTCGACTCGCTCGTGGCCGACGCGGGTCTCGAATTGGTGGCCAACCAGGTCGCGGTGGGTGTCGGTGAACTGGAGCTCGCGCCTGTGGTGCTGGACTTCACCACCCAGCCGCACTTCATGGTGTTCTCCGATGTGGAGCACGGCAAGACGACCCTGTTGCGCAACATCGTCGGCGGTCTGGTGCGCAACTCGACGCCCGACGAGGTCAAGATCGTCTTCGTCGATTACCGCCGCACCATGCTCGGCATCATCGACAGTGACCACCTCGGTGGCTACGCGAGCTCGGCCAACAAGGCCGGTCCGATGATGACGCAGTTGGCGGAGATACTGACCGCCCGGCTCCCACCGGAGGATGTGACGCCGCAACAGTTGCGGGACCGCTCCTACTACACGGGGGCCGATGTCTACCTCGTCGTCGACGACTACGACATGGTGGCCACGGCGTCGGGCAATCCGCTGTTCCCGATCGTCGAACTCGCCGCGCACGCGCGCGACATCGGATTCCACATCATCCTCGCGCGTCGCTCGGGCGGAGTGGGACGGGCGATGTTCGATCCGCTCATCGGTCGGCTGAAGGACCTGTCTTGCGACATGCTGCTCATGAGTGGCGACCGGGACGAGGGCTACATCACCGGTCGGGTGCGGATGCAACAACTCATCCCGGGCCGCGGCGAACTCGTCTCCCGGACGCGTCCCCAGGAGATGATCCAGGTCGGCTACGTCGAACCCCAGGAGTGATGGTTGGTGACCGCCGCTGCGCGCCCGACCGTGGTCGATCTCGCCTACGGCGATCTCCGGCTGTCCGACGGTCGTCGCGCCGACGTCGGTGAGCTGCTCGAGGCGGTCGACTCCGCAACGGTGGTGATCGGCGGATCGCGGATCTTCGCCGAGCAGGCATGGCGGGACGTCTGGGCGCAGCTGGGGCTACCCGATCGCGGCCCGGACGGTCCGGTGCCGATGGTCGTCGGACATCCGAGCACGTGGGGCAGCCTGCGGACCGCCGCGTTGGCGCGCTCGCTGCCTCCGATGCCGGCGCCCGTCGAACTTGTTGCGCGTGCGGTCCTGATCGCCCGCAGCCACTGCGACGGCGCGATGCAGCGCTGCGCGGTGGTAGAGACCACGCACGTGCCGGCGCCACCGCACGATCCCGCCCGATCGGTCGTCGTGAACTGGGATGTCGCGCGGATGCGGCGGACCGTCAACGGCTGGTCGGTCGAGGCCACCGATGTGCTCACCCCCGACGCCGATGACATAGCGCAGCGGACCGAGTCGATCGTCGACGACTCGGTCGAGGCGGTCTTCGTCGATGGAGCCGACCCGGCTGAGCGGGATCGCGCACGTGAGGTCGTCGGCACGCACGCCCTGGCCGGCCGCGTGGTCGACGTCGATCGTGCCCTCATCGGCCGATACGGGTGGCGGACCGGTCGTCCGCAGTCCGAAACCGGTCGATACGGCACCGCCGGGCCGATCGCCCCGGAGCCGGTCGCCGGTGGCGCTGATCGAGCCTCACGACGTGCGGTGTGGGCCTCGGGTGTCGTCGCGCTGGTGATCGCGATCGTTGCGGTCGCGGTCGGGGTGGTGCAGGTGGGCCCCGACGATCCCGCGGAGAACACGGTGGCCCTGGGGCGGACCACGATCGTCGTGCCGGCCGACTGGCGGCGCAGCGACCTGGAGTCCTCCGACGGACAGGCCGGCGTGCAGACCACACGCACGGTGTTCGCCGACCCGGACACCGGCCGGCGCCTGCTGGTGGTGCAGAGCGAGGTCCGCTCGGATTCGACGCTGGACTCGGTGGCCCGCAGCCTGGGAAATCGTATCCGGCAGCGCGGTGACGATGTGGTGACCGAGTTCTCGCCGTCGACACGTTTCATGGGTCGCGATGTGATCAGCTATCGGGAAACGCCGGCGTCGGGCAGCACCATCCGCTGGTACGTCCAGGTCGCCGACGGTCTGCAGGTCTCGGTCGGCTGTCAGGACGGCAGTGCCGGTGAATCGGTCGATGCCGAGTGTTCCCGGGCGGTCTCGACGATCAGAATCGAGCCCTCGACGTAGCCCACCACCTGGGGCGGTGGAGCGTTTTGACCCTGACCTGCGCGGTCGCGTAACCTGGATCGCTGGTGCATGGCATCTGGGTCCCCGTGAGGGATGTGGATAGTCGAGGCCCGGGTCCCCACTGGTCGCCGGGAGCAACCTCTGCCATCGTGCCCGACCAGCACCCACATCGACAGAGTTGAGGACAACTGTGCCTACCTACACCCCGAAGGCCGGTGACATCACGCGTGCGTGGCATGTCATCGACGCCACCGACGTGGTGCTCGGCCGCCTCGCCGTGCAGAGCGCGAACCTGCTCCGCGGCAAGCACAAGGCGACCTATGCGCCCCATGTCGATGGTGGTGACTACGTCATCATCATCAACGCCGAGAAGGTCGTGCTGACCAGCAACAAGGCCGACCGCAAGCTGAACTACCGCCACTCCGGGCATCCGGGTGGGCTCAAGGTCCAGACGACTGCCGAGCTCCTGGAGACCCACCCCGAGCGCGTGGTCGAGAAGGCGATCAAGGGCATGCTGCCCTCCACCAAGCTGGGTCGCGCGATGGCCGGAAAGCTGAAGGTGTACGCCGGACCGAACCATCCCCACGAGGCACAGCGCCCCGTGTCCTTCGAGATCAAGCAGGTGGCCCAGTGAGCAACGAGAACATCAACGAACCGGCCGTCGAGATCGACGACGAGGTGCAGGCCGCTGCTGCCGACACCGGCGTCGAGGCAGTGGAGCAGGCCGCCGACGACTACGACACCGATGTCGCCGTCGCTGTGAGCGACGACGTGCGTGAGACGGTCGTCCTCGATCGCCCCATCCAGACCGTCGGCCGCCGCAAGGAAGCCGTGGTGCGGGTGCGTCTCGTGCCGGGCACCGGCGAGTTCAACCTGAACGGCCGGACCCTCGAGAACTACTTCCCCAACAAGGTGCACCAGCAGCTCATCAAGGCTCCGCTGGTCACCGTCGAGCGCACCGAGTCGTTCGACATCTTCGCCAAGCTCGTCGGTGGTGGCCCCTCGGGCCAGGCCGGTGCGCTGCGTCTGGGCATCGCCCGCGCGCTGATCGAGGTCACCCCCGAGGATCGTCCGGCACTGAAGAAGGCCGGCTTCCTCACCCGTGACCCGCGCGCCGTGGAGCGCAAGAAGTACGGCCTCAAGAAGGCCCGCAAGGCGTCGCAGTACTCCAAGCGCTGAGAGTGGCACGCCTTTTCGGTACCGACGGCGTCCGGGGCCTGGCCAACGACGAGCTCACCCCAGAGCTCGCGTTGCGCCTGGCCTCGGCCGCCGCGGTCGTTTTCGAACACCAGTCCACCACCGACGTCCGGCCGCGGGCGGTCGTCGGTCGTGATCCCCGTGCATCCGGTGAGATGCTGGAGGCCGCTGTCTGTGCGGGCCTCGCTGCCACCGGAGTGGACGCGATCCGCGTCGGTGTCGTGCCGACGCCGGCTGTCGCGTTCCTCACCGCCGACTACGGCGCCGACTTCGGTGTGATGATCTCCGCATCGCACAATCCGATGCCCGACAACGGCATCAAATTCTTCTCGGGTGGCGGTCACAAACTCGCCGATGCGGTCGAAGACCGGATCGAGGCGGCGATGGCCGATGACGAGTTCGCCCGCCCGATCGGCGCGGCCGTCGGCCGGATCATCGACGCCGCCGACGCCGGTGACCGGTACCTGCGTCATCTGACCGCCGCCATCGACCAGCGTCTCGACGGCCTCACCGTGGTCGTCGACTGTGCGCACGGTGCGGCCTCGGATATCGCGCCGAGTGCGTACGCCGCCGCCGGCGCCCGGGTCATTGCGATCCACGCCGAACCCGACGGTCTCAACATCAACGACGGCTGCGGTTCCACCCACATGGGCAAGCTGCAGGCAGCGGTTCTCGAGCACGGCGCCGACCTCGGTTTGGCCCACGACGGCGACGCCGATCGCTGTCTCGCGGTGGACGCATCCGGCCAGATCGTCGACGGCGATGCGATCATGGCGGTCCTTGCGACCGCTCTGCGCGACCGGGATCGGCTGCATGACAACGTGCTCGTCGCGACGGTGATGAGCAATCTGGGTCTGCACATCGCCATGCGCGATGCGGGTATCACCTTGCGCACCACCGCTGTCGGTGATCGGTATGTGCTCGAAGAGCTGCGTCGCGGCGGGTATTCGCTGGGCGGCGAGCAGTCCGGTCACATCGTCATCCCCGCTTCTGGAACCACCGGCGACGGAGTCCTCACAGGCCTGCTGCTGATGGAGCAGATCGCGGCGACGGGGCGTCGCCTCGACGAACTCGCCGCGATCATGACCGTGCTGCCCCAAGAGCTGATCAATGTACGGGTCGCCGACAAACACATGGTGGCACGGTCGGAGAAGGTCCGACAGTCGGTGGTCGACGCCGAGACCGAGCTCGGTGGGGACGGCCGGGTGCTGCTGCGCCCGTCCGGCACCGAGCAGTTGGTGCGGGTGATGGTCGAGGCACCGACGGCGGACGCGGCGCAGACCGTGGCCCGGCGCATCGCCGCGGTGGTGGAGGCTGCGGGCACATGACCCGCCCACAGGCGGTGCTGTTCGACTTCTCCGGCACGCTCTTCCGCTTCGAGGCGCGCGACGAATGGTTCGCGGAGCTGCACGACGCCGACGGCAACGCGCTGCATCTGGACACCCAGGCGGAACTGATCCGCCGGATGACGCAGCCGGTGGGGATTCCCGCCGCGTTGGCCGATGAGGACCGGATCGCCTGGGAACAGCGTGATCTCGATCCGGCCCAACACCGCAAGGCCTACCTGTCGATGCTGCGCGCATCCGGTCTCAGCGTGGCCGATCACGCTGAACAGCTGTATGCGCGAGTACTCGATCCGCACTCGTGGCGGATCTTCGACGACACCTGCGCCGTGCTCAAAGGTGTGCGTGCGGCCGGCATCCGGGTCGGCGTGGTGAGCAACATCGCCTTCGACCTGCGTGAGGTGCTCGCGCTGCACGGCATCGAGGACCTGGTCGAGCAGTATGCGCTGTCGTACGAGGTCGGCGCGATCAAGCCGAACCCGGAGATCTTCCACGCTGCGCTCGACCCGCTGGGGATCGAGCCGGCGGCTGCACTGATGGTCGGCGACAGTGAGCACGCCGACGGGGGAGCACGCGCCATCGGATGCGACTTCGCTCTGGTGCACGACGTGCCACCGGCGCAACGGTCGACCGCTCTGATCGACGCAGTGCGAGCCCGCGGCGTGGACCTGTCGCGCTGATTTCTCGGTGTCCCCACGGAACCTGATCGGGTCGTCGCGCGTCTAAGTGGTGCTGTTCGTAAATTCGTCCGGGGTATTCATCGAACGCCGAAGACCCCCGACGAATTTGCGGACAGGGCCACTAAGGTCTGAGAGAACACGAGGCGAGGGGGTCGGGATGGTCGATGTGCCGACATCGGTCGATGTCGACGAGATCAGCGGCGTGATCGCGTTCTATCGATCCGCGGCCGACGTGGTCGATGCCGCCGCGACAGATCTGGCCGGTCATGATCTGGGCAACTGGGCGGTGGGCGAGGAGTATCACGAACTCGGGGAGCGCTACCGCGAGATGGGTCGCCTCATCTCCGAGCGGCTCGGTGCGCAGGCCCGCGCGGCCGACCGCCTGGCCGAGGCGCTGCACGAGGCGATGACGGCGTTGGTGGCGACCGACACCGAGATTGGCGCGACCGAGATCGCCGATCCGATCGCGCGCAGAGGCCGCCGATGACGCGATCGCCCGATTCCCTGCCCGCCCTGCGGGACCACGCCGTCGGCGGACTCGAGCACCTCGGTGAACTGCTCGAGTTGGCGGCCGGCCTAGGTGCCGCAGTGGCCGGAACCGAGGCGATACAGCGGCCGTTCCGGCAGGTCGGTGGGGTGGACCCGGCCCTGATGGCGGCGGAGGGCAGGCGGCTGTCGGCGGCACATCGGTCGGTCGCCGAGCGGCTGCATCGACTTCCCGAGCAGCAGGTCCGCCTGGACCGCGGGTGGACCGGCGAGACCGGCTCGCGTGCGGTGATCGCGGTGATCGAGCATCAACGCCGAGCTGAGGCCGACCTCCATGTGTTGCGGACGCTGGCCGAGGCGACTGCCGCTGCGGCGGCGGGAATCGACCAATTGTTGCGGACCTGGTACCTCACCGTCGCGCGGTTGTCGGTGCCGCTGGCCGCCGGTGTCCCGATCGGCGAGGTGCCCGGGGCGCTGGCGAGCGGACGCCTGCGCGTCGACCTGGTCGTCGACGACATCGTCTCGCGTGTCGGCCTGTACTTCACCACAGCGGAGGCGACGATCACCGGGATCGACGAGATCGTTGAGCACCTCGATCGCGCGACCGAGGACCTGGCGGCAGACGCCTATCCGGGTGACACGGACCAGCCGAGCGGTGCGGTTTCTGTCGCGCGTGCGTCAGTACCGAACGCTCCCACCGGTACAGACACTGCCGCGTCGACCGACCGCGATACCCCCGACCGCGATACCCCCGACCGCGATACCCCCGACCGCGATACCGACGTGCCGCTGCGGTTGCGGTCGTCGACTACGCCGACGCTCGAGGACGATCCCGAGCAGCCTCATCAGGTCCCGTCGGCGACGACAGAGGAAGCCGCCTCGCACCCGTCGCCCGTGGCCACCGGCGCCCCGGCACTCGAGTCCCCGCCCGCAGATTTCGCACCTGCAGAGTCCCCGGCTCCGCCATCTCCGGCACTCGAGTCCCCGCCCCCTGCCTCTCCGCCGTCGGGTTCGTCACCGGCGCATCCCTCATCCGGTGGCGAACTCGCGCTGGCCGGTGAGCAGTGATGGCCGACGCTGGGCAGGCGCGATGAATTTGGCCGATCAGATCGAGGCGATCGCACGGCGGGCCACCGCTCGCGTGGTCGCCGCCTCCAACGAATTCTCTGCCACGCAACGTCGGCTCGTCGCGGCATGCGCCGAGCACCGCGCGGCGACCGCGACAGCCGACGAGCGGTTGCGCGGCGAGCTGCATCGGGAGTCCGAGGTCGCCGAGACGGCCATACCCCGGATACTGCTGCCCGCCGACCAGGCCGCCGCGAGTCCGCACACCCCGGTCCCCGACGAATCGGTCTCGGGCGAATAGGCTGTCGGTGTGCCGGCAACCAAACCAGGACCGTCCAGTTCAGCACCGCGTCGTCCGCTGCCATCGGGCTCGCCGGGCAAGCTGATGTCGGAGTTGGGGCGTCGCGGCCCCTACCGTGTGCTGCGCGGTGATCTCGGGATCGTGGGTATGCGCGGGCAGGTGTTCTCGCCCGACAGCGGGCGCCGATTGCCGGCGATCGCGGTCGGACACACCTGGATGGCCGACAGCCAGCGCTATCGAGACCTGCTCTACCACTTCGCTTCCTGGGGTTTCGTGACGGTCGCCCCCGACGCCAACAGCGGGTTCTTCGCCTCCGACATCGGTCTGGCCGCTGATCTGCGGGCCGCACTCGACATCGTCTCGCATGTGCCACTCGGGCACGGTGCGGTGACCGTCGATCCCGATCGTCTGGGCCTGGTGGGGCACGGTTTCGGAGCGTCGGCCGCGGTGCTGGCCGCATCGGATCAGGCGTTGCGCGGACACCGGGCGCCGGAGTTGGGCGGTGTGGTCGCGGCGTTCCCGGCGCCGACCACGTCGGCGCTGCTGCCCGCGGCGGCTCTTGTCCGTGCGCCGGGCCTGATCATCGCCGGTGCGGGTGAGCTCGACACGATGGATGCGAACGCACTTCCGCTGGCGCAGGCCTACGGCGCAGATGTGGTCTTGCGCACCGTGCCTCGGGGTGCGGCTCGCGACCTGCTCGAGCGCCGCACGATCAAGTCCTTCGTCGGTATGAACGGATCCGACCGAGCGCTCCACGCCATGATTCGCGCCGCTGGCACCGGATTTCTCCTGCACAGCGTGGCCGGGGAGAAGGGGTTCGGCGGATTCGCCGACGCCGACGGTGCGGTGGGCAAGTTGAGTGCTGTCGACCTCACGGATCCGCCCGTGCAGGCAGTCGACGCGGTGTCCCACCTCCTCGGCGCCAAACCACGGAAGCGGCGGCTCAAGAAGCGTTGAATTCACAGGTACGCTGACTGACTATGTGTGGAATCGTCGGATACGTCGGCCAGCGGGATGCGCTCGGCATCGTCGTCGAGGCGCTGCGGCGGATGGAGTATCGCGGATACGACTCGGCCGGGGTGGCCATCCTCGACGGAAAGGGCGGCACGGCGGTCGAGAAGAAGGCCGGTCGCCTGGAGAACCTGGACAAGCAGATCGCCACCGTGGGGCCGGAGAAGCTCAGTGGCACCACCGGGATGGGGCACACCCGATGGGCGACGCACGGAAAGCCCACCGATCGCAATGCCCACCCGCATGTGAGTACCGACGGGCGGCTCGCGGTGGTGCACAACGGCATCATCGAGAATTACGCCACCCTTCGTGACGAACTCGAGGCCGACGGCATCGAGTTCGCGTCGGAGACCGACACCGAGACCGCCGTGCACCTCGTCGAGAGCTTCTACGCCGACGGCCCTACCGCCGGCGACTTCGTGTCGAGTGCCTACGCCGCGTTGCGGCGCCTCGAAGGCGCCTTCACGCTCGTCTTCACTCACTCCGACCATCCGGATACCATCGTCGCCGCCCGCCGTTCCACCCCACTGGTGGTCGGTGTCGGCGAGGGGGAGATGTTCGTCAGCTCCGACGTCACGGCGTTCATCGAGCACACCCGCGATGCGGTGGAACTCGGTCAGGACGAGGTCGTGGTGATCACCGCCGACGACTACCGGATCACCGATTTCGACGGCGACCCGCGGGCCGGGAAGCCGTTCCACATCGACTGGGATCTCGCCGCGGCGGAGAAGAGCGGCTACGACTTCTTCATGCTCAAGGAGATCGCCGAGCAGCCGGCCGCGCTGGCCGACACCCTCCTCGGTCATCTCGACGGTGGCCGCATCGTGCTCGACGAGCAACGTCTCACCGACGACGACCTGCGCGACGTGGACAAGGTCTTCGTGGTGGCGTGTGGCACCGCATATCACGCCGGACTGCTCGCGAAGTACGCCATCGAGCACTGGACGCGACTGCCGGTCGAGGTGGAACTGGCCAGCGAATTCCGCTACCGCGACCCGGTGCTGGACCGATCGACGCTGGTGGTCGCCATCTCCCAGTCCGGCGAGACCGCCGACACCCTCGAGGCTGTCCGGCACGCCAAGGACCAGAAGGCCCGGGTGCTGGCGATCTGCAACACCAACGGGGCGCAGATCCCGCGGGAATCCGACGCGGTGCTCTACACCCATGCCGGCCCGGAGATCGGGGTGGCCTCAACCAAGTGCTTCCTCGCGCAGATCGTGGCCGCCTACCTGGTGGGTCTCGCGTTGGCGCAGGCGCGCGGCACGAAATACGCCGACGAGGTCTCGCGCGAGTTCGCCGCGATGGAGGCGATGTCCGGTGCGGTGACCGAGGTCCTCAAGACGATGGAACCGGTCCAGCAGCTCGCCCGCTCGTTGGCCGACCACAACACGGTCCTGTTCATCGGCCGCCATGTGGGATATCCGGTGGCACTCGAAGGAGCGCTCAAACTCAAGGAACTCGCCTACATGCACGCCGAGGGTTTCGCGGCGGGTGAACTCAAGCACGGACCGATCGCGCTGATCGAGGACGGGCTGCCGGTGATCATCGTGATGCCCTCGGCCGACGGTCGGGCGGTACTGCATTCCAAGATGGTCAGTAACATTCGCGAGATCCAGGCGCGTGGTGCACGCACCATCGTGATCGCCGAGCAGGACGACACCGCAGCCGCAGTGGTCGCCGACCACTTCATCCCAATCCCCAAGACGCCGACCCTGCTGCAGCCGCTGGTGTCCACGGTGCCGCTTCAGGTGTTCGCGGCCACCGTCGCACAGGCCCGCGGCTATGACGTCGACAAACCTCGCAACCTGGCCAAGTCGGTCACCGTCGAGTAATCGGGCCCGGAGGAGGAGCAGCACCGATGCCGATCCGCCACCTCACCGCCGACGCCGTCCGCACCGCCGAACACGCGGCCGGTGATCTGCTGGCGAACGGAACCTTGATGCGCCGCGCATCCGGGGGCGTTGCAGCCACGGTGATCGAGGAGTTGCGCCGCACCGGCGGCTGCTACGGCCGTCATGTCGGCCTCGTCGTGGGCGCCGGCGACAACGGCGGGGACGCGTTGTATGCCGCCGCGGCGCTCGCCCGCCGCGGCGTGCGGTGTGTTGCGGTGCTCCTCGCGCCGCAGCGGGCGCACCCGGCGGGGCTCACCGCATTCCGGGCCTCGGGCGGTCGCGTCGTGGCCGAGTTGCCCGCCGGACTCGACGTGGTGCTCGACGGGGTCGTCGGCATCGGAGGTCGGGGTCCGCTGCGTCCGGCGGCCGCTGCCGTGTTTGCCGCGCTGGTGCCTGCCGACCAGGGCGGACCCATCGTCGTCGCTGTCGACGTGCCGTCCGGCGTCGACGCAGACACCGGACAGGTACACGACCCGGCCGTGCGCGCCGACATCACCGTGACGTTCGGCGTGCGGCGTCTCGCGCATCTGCTGGCCGGCCCACAGTGCGGTCGGGTGCGACTCGTCGACATCGGGATCGACACCTCGGGTGCCGACGAGGTGGACACGCTGTGGGAGCTGACCGATGCCGAGGTCGGTCGGATGTGGCCGGTACCCGGCCCGTCCGACGACAAGTACAGCCAGGGTGTGGTCGGGGTGATCGCGGGGTCGGCCCGCTACCCGGGGGCGGCGATCCTCGCCTCCGGCGCCGCGGTGACCGCGACCTCAGGGATGACCCGATTCGTCGGTTCGGCCGCTGCGGACGTGGTCTCCCACCACCCCGAGGTGGTCGCCGTGGCGCGCTATGCCGACGCCGGACGCGTGCAGGCGTGGGCGGTCGGGCCTGGGATGGGTACCGACGACGACGCGCTGGCGCTGTTGGGTGAGATCCTGGCCACCGATCTACCGGTCCTCGTCGACGCCGACGGCCTCACCCTCCTCGCCGCTCACCCCGAACTGGTGGCCGACCGTGCCGCGCCGACCCTGTTGACCCCACACGCCGGTGAGTTCGCCCGGCTGACCGGCGCCGACGTCGGTTCCGACCGACTCGGTGCGGTTCGTGGCCTCGCCCGGGACTGGCGGGTGACCGTGTTGCTCAAGGGCCGAATCACGCTGGTGGCCGATCCCACCGGCACGGTCCTGGGCAACGACGCCGGATCGTCGTGGGCGGCGACGGCCGGCGCCGGCGACGTGCTCACCGGCATCGCCGGCGGGTTGCTCGCGGCGGGCCTGTCGCCGCAGTTGGCGGGCGCCGCGGCGGCCCGGGTGCATGCGCGGGCGGCCGCGCGGGCAGCCCGGGGAGCCCCGATCGGCGCCGCCGACCTCCTGGCCGAGGTCCGCGACGCGGTCAGGGATGTGCGCGCCGGTCTGGGACAATGGTCGCGATGACCCCTCATGCCCTGACCGCGACCATCGATCTCGGCGCGATCGCCCACAACGTCGACGTCCTGCGTACCGCCGCGGGCGCCGATGTGCTGGCAGTGGTGAAAGCCGACGCCTATGGACACGGGGCGGTACCCGTCGCCCGGGCGGCGCTGGGCGCCGGCGCCGCCGAACTCGGGGTGGCCCACATCACCGAAGCCCTCGCGCTGCGCCGTGCCGGTGTCGACGCCCACCTCACCGCATGGCTACACGCACCCGACGCCGATTTCGTATCTGCCATCGAGCACGACATCGACATCGCGGTGTCCTCGACGCGTCAACTGGACTCGGTGGTGGCGGCAGCCGAACGACTGTCGCAACCGGCCACCGTCACGGTCAAGGTCGACACCGGACTCAACCGCAGCGGGGTGGCGGCCGATGAATGGCCGGACTTCAGTGAGGTCCTCGGCAAAGCTCGTGCCGGCGGGGCCGTCGCGGTGCGTGCGATCATGTGCCATCTCGCGCGTGGCGACGAGCCCGAACATCCGCTCAATTCCGAGCAGGCACGACGACTCGACGACGCAGCCGCCGACCTGCGCCGGCTCGGCGCCGGTCCCGAGGTCACCCATATCGCGAATTCTCCTGCGGCGCTGACCCGTCCGGACCTCGCGCGGGATCTGGTGCGTCCGGGCATCGCCCTCTACGGCCGTAGCCCGATCCCCGAACGCGGTGACTTCGGGCTCGTGCCGGCGATGACGCTGACGGCTCAAGTGGCGCTGGTCAAGAAACTCGCTGCCGGACAAGGTGTTTCCTACGGACACACATTCGTGGCGCAACACGACACGATGATCGCGGTGCTACCCGCCGGATATGCCGACGGCGTGCCCCGCCTGCTGTCCGGTCGCTTCCAGGTCGCGATCAACGGGCGGCTCTTCCCCGGCATCGGACGAGTCTGCATGGACCAGTTGGTGATCGACCTCGGACCCGACGGAGGTGGGGTGCGCGAGGGCGACGTGGCCGAGCTGTTCGGCACCGGACGGACCGGCGGGCCGACGGCCGGCGACTGGGCCGACGCCATCGGCACCATCGATTACGAGATCGTCAGCGGTATCGGGTCGCGTGCCGTACGCCGCTACGTGGGTGATGTCGATGAGTAGATCCGAGCGATTCGGTTGGCTCGCCGGGGTCACCGGCGTCGGGGCGATCGGTGCGGTCGCAGCCGGTGGGGTGGCCCGCAACGCGGCACGACGACGTGGGTCCGCGCGGGTCGATCCATTTGCCGGCGTGGACTTCACCACGATCTACGACGACGACGCGACCACGGTGACCGCCGACGACGGCGTATCGCTGGCCGTGCGCACCGTCGTCACCGGTCCGGGGCGCGAGGACCCCTCGATCGAACCCGACCTCACCGTGGTGTTCGTCCACGGCTTCAGCCTGCGGATGGCGAGTTGGCATTTCCAGCGCTATGCGCTGGAGGCATGGTGGTCGCAGCGGACGGTCCGCATGGTCTTCTTCGATCACCGTGGACACGGGCGTAGCGATCCGGCGCCGTCGGAGACGTGCACGATCACCCAGCTCGCCGACGACATCGCCGCGGTGATCCGATCGGTGGCCCCGCGCGGGCCCATCGTGCTGGTCGGACACTCGATGGGCGGTATGTCTGTGATGGGCCTGGCTCGCCGTGACCCGGCACTATTCGGGCCGGACGGCCGCGTCACCGGGGTGGCGCTCATCGCGACCGCGGCGCGCGGCATCACCGAGGCGGGACTCGGGGAGGGCTTGCACAATCCGCTCGTCGACGCCTTCCGCATGTCGGTGCGTCACGTCCCTGCCCTGGTCCGTGCGGGTCGCGGAATCACCCGGCAGGCGCTCGAACCCGTCCTGGTCGCCGCGAGTTTCGGCACCGACTTCTACAGCCCGAACGCGGGTCGTGCGGTCGAGAAGATGATCCAGAACACACCGATCGAAACGCTCGTGGACTTTCTGCACGCTCTGGAGGACCACGACGAGACGATGGCGTTTCCGATTCTGGCGCATGTTCCGTCGGTGGTGGTGTGCGGCAACCAGGATCGGCTCACGCCGCTGCCGAGGTCGGTGCGCATGTACGCCGAGCTCGGTCCCGATTCGCGCCTCGTCGTGGTGGATGGGGCCGGGCACATGGTGCCGATGGAGCGCCCGGAGGAAGTGACCGAGGCCATCGCCGACCTGGTGGATCGGGCCCGGGCCGCCGCCCCGCAGCCGCACCGCCGATGGTGGCGAAAGCTGGTGGCGCGGTGAGCGAATCGACTCGACCCGCCACTGCAGGCGAACGGATACTGCCCGAGGTCGACGACACCGAGGCACTCGGCCGCGAACTCGCGGCGCAGTTGCAGGCAGGCGATCTGGTGATCCTGGACGGTCCACTGGGTGCCGGCAAGACCGCGATGACCAGGGGCATCGCGGCAGGTCTGGGGGTGATCGGACGGGTGTCATCGCCCACGTTCATCATCGCCCGGGAACACCGGGCCGCGCTGCCGGGACGGCCCGGCCTGATCCACGTCGACGCCTACCGGCTCGGCGGCCTCGACGAACTCGACGCCCTTGATCTCGATACCGATCTCGCGGATTCGGTGATCGTGGTCGAGTGGGGCGAGGGGGTGGCCGAACGTCTGGTCGAGCGTCACCTCCTGGTGCGCCTGCGGCGCGAACCGGAGTCCGAGGTGCGTAGCGCGGCATGGGAATGGGTGGAGCACTGATGTACATACTCGCGATCGACACCTCCACCGACGCAGTCGTCGCCGGTGTCGCGGCGCTTCGGGGAGCCGACGCCACCGGAGAGGTGCTCGCCGAACGGCAGGTGACCGACGGTCGGCGGCACGCTGAGATCCTCACCAGCCTCGTCGGCGAAACCCTGGACGAGGCCCGCGTGGCCCGCAGTCAACTCGACGCCGTGGTGGTGGGTTGCGGCCCGGGGCCGTTCACCGGGCTGCGGGTCGGGATGGCCACCGGGGCGGCATTCGGCGACGCGTTGGGCGTGCCGGTGCACGGGGTGTGTTCACTTGATGCGATCGCCGCAGCGCAGATGTCGCAGACCTCCGCGTCGTCGCTGTTGGTGGTCACCGACGCGCGGCGCCGCGAGATCTATTGGGCTACTTACGATCAGGGCAGGCGGACAGCTGGCCCCGCAGTGGCGCCGCCCGGCGAGGTCGTTGCCGATCTCGCCGACATGCCGATCGATGTCGTCGTCGGTTCACCGACCCACGCGGGGCTGTTCGATCGGCCGGTCGGCGCGGCGTCGGTACCGTCGGTGGTCGGACTGGTGACGGTGGCACGCGCCGACTTGTCGGGCAGCATGCCCCCGGCGGCGCTGGTGCCCCTGTACCTGCGGCGACCGGACGCGGTGGAACCCAAGCGGCGCCGACCCGCCGACCCGCAGCGACAGGAGTTGGCCCGGTGACGACCTCGGAACTGATCGTCGACGCCCTCGAACACCCGGACATCCCGCGTTGCGCGGCGTTGGAGAAGCTGATGTTCGCCGACGACTCTCCCTGGCCGGCGACTGCTTTCCGCGCCGAACTGAATGCGCCGTACAACCGGTACTTCGCTGCGCGCGAACAACCCGGTGGCCCGGTCGTCGGCTACGCGGGCATCTCCACGCTCGGGTCGCCGGGGGATCTCGAGTGTGAGATCCACACCATCGCGGTGGCGCCGACCCATCGCGGTCGCGGATACGGGCGCGCGTTGCTCGCAGCGCTGCTCGCGGTGGCCGACGAGTGCGGTGCACCCGTCTACCTGGAGGTGCGTACCGACAACGACACCGCGATCGCCCTGTACGAGGGCGCCGGTTTTGTCCGGTCCGGCGTGCGCCGCAACTACTATCAGCCGTCCGGCGCCGACGCGTACACGATGATCCGTCCGGCGAGCGGAGTCACGTTGCAGCAGACCGGGGGTGCGCAATGATCGTGATGGGTATCGAGAGTTCCTGCGACGAGACCGGCGTGGGCATCGTCGAGTGGACGCGCGGCGGCATGGGCGACGGTGGACGCGGTACGGCGAGGTTGCTGGCCGATGAGGTGGCATCCAGCGTCGACGAACATGCGCGCTTCGGTGGCGTGGTACCCGAGATCGCGTCCCGGGCACATCTGGAGGCCATCGTGCCGACCATGCAGCGCGCCCGGGAGGCGGCTGGTGTCGACCGGCCCGACGCGATCGCGGTCACGATCGGCCCGGGGCTGGCCGGGGCGTTGCTGGTCGGGGTGGCCGCGGCCAAGGCGTACGCGTTGGCCTGGGACGTGCCGTTATATGCGATGAATCATCTCGGCGGCCATGTGGCGGTGGACACCCTCGAGCACGGCCCGATGCCTGAGTGTGTGGCGCTGCTCGTCTCGGGTGGACACACCCACCTGTTGCACGTCACCGACCTGGCACGTCCCATCACGGAGCTGGGCACCACCGTCGACGACGCGGCGGGGGAGGCGTTCGACAAGGTGGCGCGATTGCTCGACCTCGGGTTTCCCGGCGGTCCGGCGCTGGACCGGGCGGCGGCCCACGGCGACCCGCACGCCGTCGGCTTCCCCCGCGGGATGACCGGTCCCGGTGATGCGCGCTACGACTTCTCGTTCAGCGGCCTCAAGACCGCTGTCGCCCGCCACGTGGAGAAATGTGAGCGGCAGGGCACCGCGGTGTCGATTCCCGATGTCGCCGCATCGTTTCAGGAAGCGGTCGCCGACGTGCTGACGATGAAGGCGGTGCGGGCGTGCACCGATCTCGATGTCGACACCCTCGTTCTCGGGGGTGGTGCCACCGCCAACTCGCGCATCCGGTCGCTGGCCCAGGAGCGCTGCGCGGCCGCCGGGATCACCTTGCGAGTACCCAAGCCGCGCCTTTGCACCGACAACGGCGTCATGATCGCCACCCTCGGGGCGCACGTGATCGGTGGTGGGGCAGAGCCCTCGCCACTGACCGTGGCCACAGACCCGGGAATGTCGGTGCAGGTCAGTCAGCTCTGAGCGATCAGATCGGACTTTCGCAGCCTCCGCCCTTGAGTGCTGGCACTCTCGTGTATAGAGTGCTAGTGGCACTGTGATGAAGCCTCGTACACCCGCGACGGCGGGGTTTCGGCCCAGGGCCAATGAACGTGCAATTCGATTCATCGTTCAACAACTCAGTACGAAAGTTGAGGAACCACATCGTGGCGAGCGTGAACATCAAGCCGCTTGAGGACAAGATCCTGGTGCAGGCCGTGGAGGCAGAGACGACCACCGCGTCCGGTCTGGTCATCCCGGACACCGCCAAGGAGAAGCCGCAGGAAGGCACCGTCATCGCCGTGGGCGAGGGCCGGGTCACCGAGCAGGGTAACCGCGTCCCCGTCGACGTCAAGGAAGGCGACACCGTCATCTACAGCAAGTACGGGGGCACCGAAATCAAGTACGCCGGCGAGGAGTACCTGATCCTCTCGGCGCGCGACGTGCTGGCCGTCATCGGCAAGTAAGACCCACGAGCACTTCGTGAGTCTCCCGCCCCGGTGCCCTCGTCGGGCGCCGGGGCGGAGCCATTTCTCCCGCGATTCCCCGGATCGAGAAAGAAATCCATGCCCAAACAGATTGAATTCGACGATGTAGCGCGCCGCGCACTCGAGCGCGGCATCAACCAACTGGCCGACACGGTCAAGGTGACGCTCGGCCCGCGTGGTCGGCATGTGGTGCTGGCCAAGGCCTTCGGTGGACCCAACGTCACCAACGACGGTGTCACGATCGCCCGCGACGTGGACCTCGAGGATCCGTTCGAGAACCTCGGTGCCCAGCTGGTGAAGTCGGTTGCCACCAAGACCAACGATGTCGCCGGTGACGGCACCACCACCGCGACGGTGCTGGCCCAGGCAATGGTGACCGCAGGCCTGCGCAACGTGGCCGCAGGCGCCAATCCGATCGCGCTGGGAGCCGGCATCGGCAAGGCCGCCGACGCGGTCAGCGCCGAACTGGTCCGGCTGTCCACCCCCGTCGATGGGGAGAAGGCCATCGCCCAGGTCGCCACCGTGTCTTCTCGTGACGAGGAGATCGGCGAGATGGTCGCCAAGGCCATGACGCGCGTCGGCGCCGACGGCGTCGTCACCGTCGAAGAAGGATCGGGGCTGTCGACCGATCTCGACGTGACCGAAGGTGTCCAGTTCGACAAGGGCTACCTGTCGCCCTACTTCGTGACCGACGTCGACAGCCAGGAAGCCGTTCTCGAGGACGCGCTCGTGCTGCTCTACCGCGACAAGATCAGCTCGCTGCCGGAATTCCTGCCGCTGCTGGAAAAGGTCGCCGGCGACGGCAAGTCTCTGTTGATCATCGCCGAGGACGTCGAGGGCGAGCCGCTGTCGACCCTGGTGGTCAACTCGATCCGCAAGACCATCAAGGCGGTCGCGGTCAAGGCGCCGTTCTTCGGTGATCGTCGCAAGGCGTTCCTGGAGGATCTGGCCGTGGTCACCGGCGGCACCGTCATCTCCTCGGACATCGGCGTCAGCCTCTCCGACGCGGGTGTCGAACTGTTGGGCTCCGTGCGCCGGGCGGTGGTGACCAAGGACACCACGACGCTGGTCGAGGGTGCGGGTACATCCGAGGAGATCGCGCAGCGCTCCGAGCAGCTGCGCCGCGAGATCGAGCGCAGCGATTCCGATTGGGACCGCGAGAAGCTCGCCGAGCGGTTGGCGAAGCTCGCCGGCGGTGTCGCGGTGATCCGAGTGGGCGCCGCCACCGAGACTGCGCTCAAGGAGCGTAAGCATCGCGTCGAGGACGCGGTCGCCGCGGCGAAGGCAGCCGTCGAGGAGGGCATCATTGCCGGTGGCGGTACCGCCATCCTGCAGGCCGCGAAGGTCCTCGACGATCTGGCCGCCGATCTGTCCGACGAGGAGGCCCTGGGCGTGAAGGTCGTCCGCGACGCAGCGCGGGCCCCGCTGTTCTGGATCGCATCGAACGCCGGCGTCGACGGCTCGGTCGTCGCTACCCGGGTGACCGATTCGGACTCGGGTATCGGCTTCAACGCCGCGACACTGGAGTACGGCGATCTGCTCGCCGACGGCATCATCGACCCGGTCAAGGTGACTCGGTCGGCTGTCGTCAATGCAGCCTCGGTGGCCCGCATGGTGCTCACCACCGAGACCGCCATCACCGATCAGCCGGAAGAGGCCGCGGCCGACGCGCACGGTCACGGTCACGCGCACTGACGAGTTGAGACCGGGCAGCGGCGGACGAACCCGACCGCACTGCCCGAGACGCACCGATGGGGGCATCGATCACACGATCGATGCCCCCATCGGCGTAGAGGTCTGAAAAACTGTCGTCAGCTCGCGATGCGGCGGCCCACACCGCGCTTCATCAGCATGCTGCGCTCGGACTCCGACAGCCCGCCCCAGATGCCGTAGGGCTCGGCAACGGCGAGGGCGTGTTCGCGGCACTGGGCGATCACCGGGCACTGATGGCACATCTCTTTCGCGCGGCGCTCCCGTTGGGCGCGCGCCCGGCCGCGTTCGCCGTCCGGGTGAAAGAACATCGACGAGTCCACACCGCGGCACAGGCCCTGCATTTGCCAGTCCCAGATGTCGGCATTCGGGCCAGGGAGGTGATTCGGCTGAGGCATGACAGCGACTCCTTGTCTGCGAGTGGCACTCGATTGATCGGCGCAAACACACAGTAAGCAAGCCGCAGAAATGCAGTCAATCCCGCCAAATAAGGGGTCAACGATGGTGAAATTTCCAGACTTGTTAACTGTGCGTTGACTATGCGTCGGCGGCTACCATACCGATTCGGTGTGGTCGGCCCGACCCGGCACATTCGTCGTTTTGGTGCCACTGACCTGCTGTTTTCGGTGTGTTGACGTGTGCTTGGCGCGGCCCTGTGTCGCGTGACGAGCAGGTGACGCAACTACTGCCGAGTAACACGATTGAAACTCAGAGCTCATTTCTGTGTGACCTGGGCGGCGAATTAATGTTTGTGACACCAGGTTAAATTCATGCAAACTAGAACAGGTTACACTCGTTCTGCATCGATGTCGGAACCGCAAAAAACAGGGTGTGAAATGGGGGAATGCGCGCACGGCCGGGCGTTGTGGTCTGCCGCGGTTGAGCAGGGAGGTATAGGTCACACTGCCGGCGCATTCGCGATCCTCGACGAGGTTGAGCGTGCCGGCCGGCGATGCGGGGCTCCGGCATTGGAGTCCTTGGCACTGTCGACGCGCGCCTCACTTCTGCGGCAGGCGGGCCGACATCGGAACGCGGCCGCGCTCGACGGTCGCGCGTTGCTGCTTGTCGGATCGTCCGGCGCACCAGAGCCGCGCAACCGGACACAGACACAGACGCATCGCGCCGCAGTGCTCGATGCGCTCGTCGGTCTGGCCGCCGATCATCTTGGGCAGGTGCACCTCGCGGCAGCGCGACGCCTGTTGGCGCGGGCACGTGGCATCGCAGACGTGGCCGACACCGCATGGCTGGCCGGCCGCCGGCCGCTGCTGCGCATCGAGTGGGTCAGTGCCGAGGTCGCGATCTACTCCGCAGACTCCGCGTCGGCGCTCGAGCACGCGCAACACGCCCGGGAACTGTGCACGGTCGCCGACACGCCCCTGCGGCACCGGGTCAAGACCGAGTTGATCGCTGCGGCAGCGCACGCAGCGGCGGGCGACCTGCTCGTGGCCGCTCAACGTGCGGCCGAGGTCACCGCGGACGCGCGGGCCGGTGGGCTCCTGCCGTTGGAATGGGCGTCGTTGGCGCTGCGACACGGTCTGGATCCCGCCGATGAGGACGTGGCCGGAGACCTCACCCGCGTTCGGGGGTTACTGGTGGGTCGGGGAGTGCCGTTTGCAGATGAGAGGACCGCCGGTGGGTGACTCGGTACTCGGTGGCAATCGCTAAGGTGACGTGGGTACACAGCACACGAGCAACACCACGACACATGTAACACGGGGATCTCAACTGACGATGAAACTGACGGGTGTTGAGCTGGACGAGGCCGTCCGCGCCGCAGGGCAGGGCGATCGAACAGCGCTCACGTCGGTTCTCGAAAGTGTGCAGGATCCGATCCTGCGTTACTGCCGAGGGCGGATTGGAGTCGGAGAACGCCACCTGTTCTCCGCCGACGATATCGCGCAGGAGGCGTTGATGGCAGTGATGACCGCGCTGCCCCGGTACCAAGACCAGGGCAGGCCGTTCATGGCTTTTGTGTACGGCATTGCCGCGCACAAGGTTGCCGATGCCATGCGAGTGGCCGGTCGGGTCAAGTCCGATCCGGTCGAGACGCTCCCCGAGACCGTGTCGTTCGTCGGTGGGCCCGAGCAGATGGCGCTGGATTCCGACGGCAGCCGCAGGATGCGGTCGCTGCTGGAGATCCTGCCGGACAAGCAACGCGAGGTGCTCGTGCTGCGGCTGGTGGTGGGATTGTCGGCCGAGGAGACCGCGGACGCGATCGACAGTACGCCCGGAGCGGTGCGGGTCGCCCAACACCGCGCGCTGGCAAAACTACGGACCGAACTGAGGAAGGCAGGTGAGGTCGATGAACGACGAGCATGAGCCTGCCGATCAGCGATGGGATGTGAACGATCCCATCGACATGACCTCGGTTCACGCGGACGACCATTTCATCGAGTCGTTGTCTCACGATCGACCCGTGCCGACCCGGGATCAGGCCGAATACGAGCTGGCCGAACTACTGTCGGGCTGGCGTCACGAGGCTGTCGCCGCGCCGCTGCCCGAGTTGCCCACCGTCGACGAGGTCGAGTCCGCGATCGCGGCGTCCCAGCGCGCAGAACGCGGGCGCGGGGTCATCCGGCACCTGCGGGTGGCCTCCGGCGTGGCTGCGGTTGTGGTCATCGCCTGCGCGGGCCTCACCGTGTTGGCAGAGGGATCGTCTCCCGGCGACCCGCTGTGGGGTGTCAAGAAGGTGGTCTTCGCCGAAGCTGCCAATGAAACCCAGGCGGCGATGGACATCCAGTCCGACCTGGAGAAGGCCGAGGCCGCGATGGCAGCCGGCGACGCCGACCAGGCTGCTGCATTGATCGCCAAGGCGCAGCAGCAGATGGGGCCAGTGCGCGACGACGCCACCCGTAACCGCATGAACGAGTGGATGCAGCGACTGCGCGCCGACACCGATTCGGCCAAGTCCGCATCGTCTGCCTCGTCTGCCTCGTCTGCCGCCGTGCCCGGCGGATCGAGCAGTGTGGGTGGTGCGCCCGGGCCGAGCACACCGCCGCGTGACCTCGATCGTCAGAGCAGTGGTTCGGTGACCGTCACCTTGCCCAGTTCGGGGAATCCGCCGGCGACGTCGGCGCCGGACAGCCCGACCGGTCAACCCGACACCACCAAGCCCGAGCAGCCGCCGACCTCCACCACGACTCCCACGCCGACTGCCGCGCCGGGCGATGAGACCGGACAGCCCAGTCGGCCGGTCACCACCACGACGACCACCACCACGACGTTCTTCTTGTGGTGAGTGGCCTGGAGGCCGGTTGGCCCCTGAACTCTGAGGAGGGCCGGAGCGTGCGGAGGCCCGTCACGAAGGGCCCTACTCAGGATGGATGCCGAAGCGACCCGATGAAGCGCTGAAATAGCGCACGGACGCAACTCAACCTGGCGTGAGGGGAATTCTCAGCGCTCGTCGTCCATGTGTCCGCGCGCATCGGCGTAGCCGCGGCAGTAGTCCCAGGTGACGTAGGCCTCGGGGCGCGGATCGACGGCCGGTTCGTGAGGCCGAACGGTGCCGTCGATGAGCAGCTGCAGCAGGTTGGCACGCAGCATGTCCCAATCGTGATAGTGATCCTCGTGGCAGTCCTCGCACACGACGACCAGGCCGCGGACCCCACGATGGGCCAACAGCGTTTCGTAGACCGCCAGATCGGCGAGATCCTCCTCGACGGCGACGCGCTCGTTTTCGTCGAGCGGTACGCCGGGTTCCACCGAGTCGAGAGCCGACGCCGGGTCGCTGGGGTCGTCGGCGAACGGATCTGGCGGCAGTCCGGGTGGAAGATGGTCACGCACAACACCACGGTAACCGATGATCGGACCCCGGTGGAGCAAGGCGTCCACAGGTCGATCGACCCCGGTGGGCGATGACGTGGAAAGGCTCGACGCAGGGTGAGCCCGGACACCCCCATGGTGCCGATACCATGGTGCAATGACTGCAGTGCGCACCGGTGGAGACGACCCCGGCAAGGTCGCGATGCTCGGCCTCACCTTCGACGACGTCTTGTTGCTGCCCTCGGCGTCCGACGTCATTCCCAGCGACGTGGACACCTCGTCGCGGGTGACCAAGGACATCACCCTCAAGGTCCCGCTCGTGAGTTCGGCGATGGACACCGTGACCGAGGCGCGGATGGCCATCGCGATGGCGCGCGCGGGTGGCATGGGCGTGCTGCACCGCAATCTGTCGATCGAGGATCAGGCAGGGCAGGTGGAGACCGTGAAGCGCTCGGAGGCCGGCATGGTCACCGATCCGGTGACGTGCTCGCCGACCCACACCCTCGCCGAGGTCGACGCGATGTGTGCGCGGTACCGGATCTCCGGTCTCCCGGTGGTCGACGGTTCGGGTGAACTCGTCGGCATCATCACCAACCGTGACATGCGTTTCGAGGTCGACCAGTCGCGCCCGGTGTCCGAGGTGATGACCAAGGCTCCGCTGATCACCGCACAGGAAGGGGTCTCCGCGGAGGCCGCCCTCGGCTTGCTGCGTCGCAACAAGGTGGAGAAGCTGCCCATCGTCGACGGCAATGGCAAACTCACCGGCCTGATCACGGTCAAAGACTTCGTCAAGACCGAACAACACCCGTTGGCGACCAAGGATGCCGACGGCCGTCTGCTGGTCGGGGCCGCTGTGGGAACCGGTGACCCGCAATGGGATCGAGCGATGGCGCTGGCCGATGCAGGCGCCGACGTGATCATCGTGGACACCGCGCACGCGCACAACCGCCTCGTCCTCGACATGGTGGCCAAGCTCAAGGCCGAGGTGGGCGACCGGGTGCAGGTCGTCGGCGGCAATGTCGCAACCCGTGAGGCGGCCCTCGCGCTCGTCGAGGCCGGCGCCGACGCCGTCAAGGTGGGCGTGGGACCGGGGTCGATCTGCACCACCCGGGTCGTCGCGGGCGTCGGGGCACCACAGATCACCGCGATCCTGGAGGCGGTAGCCGTCTGCAAGCAGCATGACGTGCCGGTCATCGCCGATGGCGGTCTGCAGTACTCGGGCGACATCGCCAAGGCGCTCGCCGCCGGTGCGTCGACCGCCATGCTCGGCTCGCTGCTGGCGGGCACCGCAGAGGCACCCGGCGAGTTGATCCTGGTCAACGGCAAGCAGTTCAAGAGTTACCGGGGGATGGGCTCGCTCGGCGCGATGCAGGGGCGCGGTCAGGGCAAGTCGTACTCCAAGGACCGGTACTTCCAGGACGACGTGCTCGCCGAGGAGAAGCTGGTGCCCGAAGGCATCGAGGGCCGGGTCCCCTTCCGCGGGCCCCTCGGCCAGGTGATCCATCAGCTCGTCGGCGGCCTGCGCGCGGCGATGGGCTACACCGGGTCGTCGAGCATCACCGATCTGCACGACGCCCGCTTCGTCCAGATCACCGCGGCCGGTTTAAAGGAATCGCACCCGCACGACATCACACTGACCACCGAAGCGCCCAACTACTATTCCCGCTGACGCGCGTTTGCCCCGGTGTGATCCGGGGCACAACCGCGACCTCAAACGTGTAGCAGAAAGGCGCAACGGTGCGTGACCTCGTCGACATCGGCATGGGGCGGACGGCCCGACGGACGTTCGAACTCGATGACATCAGTATCGTCCCGTCGCGGCGGACCCGGTCGTCCAAGGATGTATCGACCGCCTGGCAGATCGATGCCTACCGCTTCGAGTCACCGATCCTGAGTCATCCCACCGACGCCCTGGTGTCGCCGTCGGCGGCGGTCGAACTGGGCCGCCTCGGCGCTCTCGGGGTGATCAACGGTGAAGGGCTGTGGGCCCGACACCGCGACGTGGACGCCAAACTCGAGGAATTGGCCGCGGTGGCCACCGACAACGCCGATCCGTTGGCCGCGATCCGGCTGCTGCAGCAACTGCATGCCGCACCGCTCGACCCCGACCTACTCGGTGCGGCGGTCGCCACGGTGCGCGACGCGGGTGTCACCACAGCCGTCCGCGTGAGTCCCCAGCATGCGCCCGAACTGACGCCGGCGCTGTTGCAGGCGGGTGTGGAGATCCTCGTCGTGCATGGCACCATCATCTCCGCCGAGCATGTGGCCCAGGCGGATCCGAACGACGGCCCGGTTCGCGAGCCGTTGAACCTGAAGACCTTCATCGCCGAACTCGACATCCCGGTGATCGCCGGTGGCGTACACGATCACCGGACCGCCCTGCATCTGATGCGCACGGGTGCGGCCGGCGTCATCGTCGGGTACGGCTCTGCCGAGGGTGCCACCACGACCGGCGAGGTACTCGGCATCGGGGTGCCGATGGCGACGGCGATCGCCGACGCGGCCGCGGCCCGGCGCGAGTACCTCGACGAGACCGGCGGCCGGTATGTGCACGTGATCGCCGACGGTGACATCCACACCTCCGGTGACCTCGCCAAGGCCATCGCCTGTGGTGCCGACGCGGCAGTTCTCGGTACACCGCTGGCCGCCGCCGCCGAGGCGCCCGGACGCGGGTGGTACTGGCCGTCGGCCGCCGCCCACCCCGACACCCCACGCGGTGCTCTGTTGCAGGTCGCGACCGACGAGGACCGGCCCAGCCTGGAATGTGTGCTGAACGGGCCGTCGCAGGACCCGTACGGCGAACTCAATCTCGTCGGCGCGCTGCGTCGTTCGATGGCCAAGGCCGGCTACAGCGATCTCAAGGAATTCCAGAAGGTGGGCCTGACCGTCCACGTCTGAGCAGTAATCCGTGATCACGCGGGGACCCCGCGCACCCGTCACGTCCGCGCGCACGTCGCGACGTGCGCGGATACCTGGCAGGTGCGCGGTTGGCTCCGGGTGCGGTAGCGCGGGAGGCGAGCGGCTCGGTGCGGGTACGGTCGGCGGGTCAGTCGAGGCCGCGGGCGATCAGCGTGTCGGCGAACCCGTCGGCGGTACGTAGCGCCGCGATGACCACCGGCGCGACGAGAATCCGTGCGCCGGGACGCAACCCGCGCGCCTTGCGGGCCTCGTCGACCTGCGCCACCACCTCGACCATGAGCGGGATGGACCGGATGGCCAGAGCCAGCGCCAGCGCGATGTGATCGACCCGCACTCCTCGCCGGGCCAGCGGCCGAAGCGCGGTGACGACGGCGTCGAGAATCGCCGAGGTCCTGGTGGTGAGGGTGACCGCGGCGGCCATCGCCACCGATGCCGCGAGAACGGCGCAGACGACCAGGGCACGTTGCCAATCGGTGAAGATCACCTGGAAGACGAAGACGAACACCACCACCCAGACGACCGGGCGCATCTGGCGCCACGCCTCACGCGGCCGGATGCCGCCGAGAGCGAACACGCCGACCACCCCGAGCGCGAGGAACCCGACCGCGGCCGGCGTCCGTACGGTGATGCTGACGGCGAGGATCGCCGCACCCAGCCCGAGCAGTTTGAGCCCTGCAGGAAGCCGATGCAGTGGTGAATGACCCGGCCGATAGACACCGAGGGCCGTCATGTCATCAGCCGACGGTAAGCGGCGACCGCCGCGGCGGGCTCGTCGTCGGCGACGACGCGGCCCTCGTCGAGCACGATGACCCGGTCGTAGTCGGCGACCATATCCAGATCGTGTGTGAGCACCACCAGTTGTTCGTCCAGCGTCGTGAACACCGTGCGCAGCATCGCGCTGTTGCGGAGATCCAGCAGCGTGGTCGGTTCGTCGGCGACCAGCACCGATGGCCCGGTCACGAGCACCGAGGCCAGCGCGAGTAGCTGTTTTTGGCCACCCGAGAGCCGGTGTGCGGGGTGGTCGGCGTGATCGGCCAGCCCGAACTGCGCGAGCACCGCCGCGGCGCGCGCCGACCGCTCAGCGCGGTCGCGGACGGTACGGGTGAGGGAGAGCTCGATGTCCTCGATGACGGTCGGCATGATGATCTGTCGATCGGGATCGCTGAAGATGAACCCGACCTCTTTGCGGACCCGACGTTTCTCCCGGGCAGCGTCGATCCCGTTGACCGTCACCGAACCGCGGTCGGGGACCACCAGCGCGTTGATCATTCGCGCCAGGGTCGACTTGCCGCTGCCGTTGGCGCCGATGATCCCGATCCGCCGCTCGCTCAGGGTGAGATCGATGTCGTCGAGCACGACCCGGCCCTCGTAGGCGTGGCCGACACCACGGAATTCGATCATCGATCTGATTCGCTCACCGACGTCGGGTCAGTGGCCGCGGCGCAGCCGGATCGGGGCGATCAGTCCCGGGTAGGCGCGGTGCACCTGAGCGGCCACCAGCGCCGCGATCACAGCCTTGGCGATGTCGCCGGGAATGTAGATGCCGTTGGTGGAGATGGCCGCCCACAGCGACAGATCGGTGCGCAGCAGCAACCCGATGACGCCGCACGCGTAGATCACCACCATGCCGCCGACGATGTTGATGCCGACGCCCCACACGATGCGATAACGCGGCATCATGGCCGCGGTAGCCAGCCCGATCACCAGTACGGCGGGCAGAAAGCCCACGAAGAAGCCGGCCGTCGGCGAGGACAGTGCGACCAGCCCGCTGCGTCCACCGGCCAGGATGGGTAGCCCGGCGATAGCCAGTACGGCGAAGATGATCACCGCGAGCGTGCCCTTGCGGGGGCCGAGGATGGAACCCGCCAGCATCACACCGAGGGTCTGCAGGGTGATGGGCACACCCGAGGCCCCGATGGTGATGGTGCCAGGTAGTCCAAGGGCCGCGATCAGCGCGGCGAACACGGCGGCCTGCGTCAGATCGGCCACCGACAGTGAAAAACGGCGTGAGGATGATGGCGCGCCGGTGGTCGAAGACATGCCTGCATTATGTCTGGCGACGTTGATCACTAAACTCCCTGGGGTGACAGATTCTTCTTCCGCACCCCTTCCCGACGGTCCTCGCCCGGTGCTCGTCATCGACTTCGGTGCGCAGTACGCGCAGCTGATCGCCCGGCGGGTGCGTGAGGCGCGGATCTATTCGGAGGTCATCTCGCACGACGCGCCGCTCGCGGAGTTCGAGGCCCGCAAACCGCTGGCACTGATCCTGTCGGGTGGGCCGGCGTCGGTGTACGCCGAAGATGCGCCCGCCCTCGACCCGGGTGTCTTCGACCTGGGGGTCCCGGTGTTCGGCATCTGCTACGGGTTCCAGGCCATGGCCCGCCAGCTCGGTGGGGAGGTGGCCAACACCGGCGGGCGTGAGTTCGGTCGGACCACGCTGACGGTGACCGGTGACGGAGTGCTGCACGAGGGACTGACCGAGACGCAGCCGGTGTGGATGAGCCACAACGATGCGGTGCAGCAGCCCCCGGAGGGTTTCATCGTCACCGGATCGACCCCGGGCGCGCCGGTGGCCGCGTTCGAGTGCGTCGACCGTCAAATGGCGGGTGTCCAATATCACCCGGAGGTACTGCACACGCCCCACGGTCAGCAGGTGCTGACGCGCTTTCTCTACGAGATCGCCGGCCTCGAGGCGACCTGGACCGCGGCCAACATCGCCGATGCGCTCATCGACGCGGTGGCCGATCAGATCGGCGACGGATTGGCCATTTGCGGACTGTCGGGCGGCGTCGACTCCGCGGTGGCAGCTGCCTTGGTGCAGCGGGCCATCGGCGATCGGTTGACCTGCGTGTTCGTTGACCACGGGTTGTTGCGGGCAGGCGAGCGGGAGCAGGTACAGCACGATTTCGTCGGCGCGACCGGCGCGAAGCTCGTCACCGTGGACGCGGCCGACACCTTCTTGTCCGAACTCGCCGGTGTCAGCGACCCGGAGACCAAACGCAAGATCATCGGTCGCGAGTTCATCAGATCCTTCGAAGGTGCGGTCACCGACGTGCTCGGTGATCACGCGTCCGATGGTGCCAAGGTCGAGTACCTGGTCCAGGGGACCTTGTACCCCGATGTCGTCGAGTCCGGTGGCGGGAGCGGTACGGCCAACATCAAGAGTCACCACAACGTCGGTGGCCTCCCCGAGGATCTGGAGTTCTCGCTGGTCGAGCCCTTGCGGCTGCTGTTCAAAGATGAGGTCCGGGCGGTCGGGCGGGAACTAGGTCTGCCCGAGGAGATCGTGGGGCGCCAGCCCTTCCCAGGCCCGGGTCTGGCCATCCGGATCGTCGGCGAGGTCACCGCCGATCGTCTGGCGATGTTGCGCAAGGCCGACCTCATCGCCCGCGAGGAACTCACCGCCGCCGGCCTCGACGGTCAGATCTGGCAGTGCCCGGTGGTGTTGCTGGCCGATGTGCGCAGTGTGGGGGTGCAGGGCGACGGCCGCACGTATGGCCATCCGATCGTGCTGCGCCCGGTGTCCAGTGAGGACGCGATGACCGCGGACTGGACCCGGGTGCCCTACGAGGTGCTCGAACTCATCTCGACCCGCATCACCAACGAGGTGCCCGACGTGAACCGGGTGGTTCTCGACGTCACGAGCAAGCCGCCGGGCACCATCGAGTGGGAGTGACTCCGGTCGATGGCGACCAATGGGTCATCGTCGTCGTGACGACAGTGCGCCGGTGACGATGAGCAGCAGGCCGATCACCAGGCCGGTGGCGACCGCGATCCAGCCGAGGTCGCCGGCCGACGGTAGGTCCGGGCCACCGGCCAGTCCCCACGCCGCGACCGACAGGGCGGCGATCCCGAGCAGGACCAGACCTGGCGCGCGGTGCCGGGTATCGCTGCTTCCGGTGGTGCGGAGATCGGTGTCGTCGTCGTTCATCGGGTCACCTCCACATGTCCCACGTTGGTGTGCGCATCGATGGTGAGCACGGGTCCGTCGGTACCGTCGCGGCCGCCGTCGAGTCCGTCTGGGCAGACATAGTCGCCGACGTTCGCATCGCAGTTGGCGCTTATGTTGGTGTTCTCGCCCACCAGTACCTCGATCTCGCCGACGCCGTTTCGCAGTTCCACAGTGCGATCGGCGGTGATGTCCACACCGCGCAGGTCGAGCACCATCTTGCCCATCGTGAGGGAATAGGCGTCGTCGATGTCGGATTCCGCGATCGGTGTCCACGTCCGCTCACCGACGCCTCCCGACGGCAGGTTCAGATGTCCGATACTGGTGGTCGCGATAATGGCGACGCCCAGGATCAGGGCGATCGGCACCAACCCGGCACTGTGCCCGCCGGCGTTGCGACGGCGTAGACCCGCATAGATCAGGCCGCCACCCACCACCGCGAGGGCCATCGAGACGATGCGTGCCGGGGTGAACCAGTCGACGCCGACCTGATGCAGTGCGGCACCGGCCGCGGCGACGATCACCGCGAGGCCGATCACCACGAGGGTCAGCGGCGAACGGCGTTGCGAGCGATGGTCGATCGCCTGTTCGGTGGTGGGTTCGGGCAGATCCCAAGCGAACCGGGCGGTGCCCAGCGGATCCCAGGCCGGTGGGGTACGGCGCAACTCGTCGGTCGCGAAAACCTCTGTCGGTCCGGCGTCGGTCGGGGCGGCAGGCCCTGTGCCGGAAGCGCGTTGGGAGGCGACGTCAGGTGCTCCGGCCGTGAATGCCCCGGGCCCGAACGCCGATTGCCCGGGAGGAGAGGTCGACGGACCTGCGGGTGGTGCGGCAGAACCGGGTGAGTTCGTCGGGGTGGCGGGAGCGGCACCGCTCGGACCGGTCATCATCGCCCGTGGAATCCACGGCTGCAGTGGGCCATCGGTGCGGGCCGCGACCACGTCGGGCGTGACCGGGTGATGAGTGTCGACGCTGGTGCCCGCCGGAGGCTCCGGTGTGCGCTGGTAGAGCAGCCACCAGCCCAGCAGCATCAGTGCTGCGCCGAGGAGGCCACCAGAACTCCACGTGGTGTTGGGGCCGAATGAGGTGAGCACGATGATCGCGAGCACGATCAGCAGGATCAGCTGTGGATTGCGGTGACGCCGATGGCGCGAATGTTCTTGCGTGGGGCCGTGGATGAACTCGCCGTGCCGAATCGAGCCGAGCTCGTCGTGCTGCTTGTTCTCACTCGGCGTGGCCACCCACGCGGCGATGTACAGCACGAGGCCACTACCGCCGAACAGCGTCGCCACCACGAATGCGATCTTGACCAGCGTCGGGTCCACGCGGTATCGCGCGCCGATGCCGGCACACACACCGGCGACGGTGCGGTTGGTGCTCGGTCGAATCGGCCGGGTCGCCCACAACCCCTCGAACTGCTTGGTGTCCATGGTCTCCATCGTGGCGACTCGGACGTGCCACCACATCGGGGGAGGACCCTGAGAAAGTCCCTGATGTGCGGGGCGGGTCGGTCGTGCCACTATCGAGGTGTGAGTGGTTCCCCCGTGCCCGCGGCCTCGAGCCCGTCGACGTCGGCCCAGTTGCCGACGCCGCGACTGATGCGTCGCGACGGCGGTCGGGTCATCGCCGGGGTCGCGGGAGGCATCGCCGATCACCTCGGTGTGGACGCCTTCCGCGTGCGGGTGGTGTTCATGGTGCTTGCCGCGCTCGCCGGAGCCGGTGTGCTCGCCTACGGGCTGCTGTGGTTCTTCTGTCCGCCCGGTCGCGACACCGCACCGCCCGGACCTGGTGAGCGTCGGCAGGCCTATGGCCTCGCGCTGGTCGGGCTGGTCGCGATGTCGGTGGTCGGCTTCGCCACCTCCGGCACGCCGGCGGCCTATCTGGTCCCGTTCGTCTTCGTGGTGATCGGTGCGAGCCTTGTGTGGCGGGAGTTCGACACCTCGCACAGCACACCCCGCACCCCGTTGCTCACCTGGACGCGCTTCATCGGCGGCGCATTGTTGGTGATCGGCGGTCTGGTGGTGATCGTGCTGGCCGGCGACCGGTCGTTCGGGGGCTTGTCGACGACGTTGCTCGCGGTGGTCGCCACCCTGATCGGGGTGGTACTGCTGACCGTGCCACTGTGGATGCGGATGTGGCGCGCGCTCAATGAGGAACGGGCCGCACGCATCCGTAACGCCGAACGCGAGGAGATCGCCTCGCATCTGCACGACTCCGTGTTGCAGACGCTCGCGTTGATCCAGAAGCAGGCGGGCAGACCGGAGGAGGTCGCCCGGCTCGCGCGAAGTCAGGAACGTGAACTGCGCGGCTGGTTGTTCGGTGATCCCGCCCAACGCGCGGGTTCGCTGTCGGCGAGTTTGCAGGAGGTCGGCGCGGAGGTCGAGGACCACTACGGCATCGAGGTCGGTGTGATCACGGTCGGCGACCTGCGCCCGGAGGATGAACCCGCTGCGCAGCGACGCCGCTGGGCGGCGTTGGTGGCGGCGACACGCGAGGCCTTGATCAACGCCGCCAAGCATTCCGGGGAGCGCAAGGTGGATGTCTACGGGGAGGTGACCGACGACCAGGTCGAGGTGTTCGTGCGCGATCGGGGCATCGGTTTCGACCCCGAACTCGTCGATGGCGATCGGCACGGCATCACCCGTTCGATCACCGCCCGGATGCATCGCGCAGACGGGGAGGCCACCATCGATTCGGCGCCCGGACGTGGCACCAACGTCCGGCTCGTTATGCCCCGCGAATCCGGTGGGGGACACGCCGATCCCGACGGCAGTTCGGTGGATAAGGGTGCCGGACAGACGGGTTCGGCAGGAACCGCAGACAATACAAGTGGCGCGGGCCGGCCCTCACATCTCGACGCAGGACAGACCAGGGAGGCATCGTGACGACGGAATCCACGGACGCGGCGGTGTGTCGGATCTTTCTGGTCGACGACCATGCGGTGTTTCGTTCCGGCGTGCGAGCCGAGCTGTCCTCGGAGCCGGGTCTGGCGATCGCGGGCGAGGCGGGCACGGTGGCCGAGGCGGTGGCGGGCATCCTCGCCGTAGCGCCCGACGTCGTTCTGCTCGACGTGCACATGCCGTCGGGCGGAGGGGTGGCCGTGTTGCGTGGGGTCACCGACGCGATCATCGATGGCCCGCCGCCGGTGTTCTTGGCGCTCAGCGTGTCCGACGCCGCCGAGGATGTCATTGCGACGATCCGGGCCGGTGCGCGTGGCTATGTCACCAAGACCATCGACGGGGCGGCGCTCGCCGACGCCGTGCGGAGGGTCTCCGATGGGGATGCGGTGTTCAGTCCGCGCCTGGCCGGATTCGTGCTCGACTCGTTCACCGGCAAGTCCGCTGCGCCCGAGCCGCCTCTCGATCCGGAACTCGACTCGCTGACCAAGCGGGAACTCGAGGTGCTACGGCTGCTGGCGCGCGGTTACACCTACCGGGAGATCGCCGACGAGCTGTTCATCTCGATCAAGACGGTCGAGACGCATGCCTCCAACGTGTTGCGCAAGACCCAACAGTCCAACCGAAACGCGTTGACCCGATGGGCGGCCACCCGCCACATCGGCTAGCCCCAGCACTCCGGGCCGTTCACCCGGCTACGACGAGGATCAGCACCACCACGACGATCAGCGCGAGGACCGCACCGATGCCGACGGCGAGCATCGTCGGCGACAATCCCGACGGGCCTGAGCGCCCCAGCCCGGTCCGGTCCGAGGGCTGATGGGTCCCGGATTCTGTCGCCGTCGACACCGCCGACACCCGGTCGTCGGCGTGCGGGGAGGCAGCGGGCGGTCGGGTTGGCAGCGGTCCCCCGACCGGGAGGTGGGTGCCGGTGGGATGCGTTCGTGGTGGACGCGGCGATCGCTGGGCCCATGTGGGCAGTCCGCCATCCGGTGTGGTGATCGGGCTGGTCAGCACGTGGCGGACCGAACCACGTTCACCCGCAGCGACTTCGGCGAGCAGGTCGCGTGCCTGGGCCATGGTCGGTCGCCGCGACGGGCTCGGTTCCAGCAGCCGTAGCAGTACCGGCTCGACTGCGCCGGCCCGCGTCATCGGGTTGATGCGGGCGCGAGCGACCTTGTGCAGCAGGGCAAGTGAATCGTCGTCTACGCCGAACGGCGGTTGTCCCTCGACCAGGGTGTAGACCGTTGCGCCGAGTGAATACACATCCGACGCCTCGGTGGGTTCGGCGCCACGGGCAACCTCGGGTGCGAAGTATGCCGGCGTCCCGGTGATCACACCGGAGCCGTGCAGACTGACCTCGTCCTTGAGGCGGGAGATCCCGAAGTCGGTGATCTTGACCAGACCGGCGGTGCGGCCGGTGGTGGTCACGAGCAGATTGCCCGGTTTGATGTCACGGTGGATGATGCCGGCGGTGTGTGCGGTGGCCATGGCGTCGGCCACCTGGGCGCCGATCTGCGCCGCTTGTCGTACATCGAGAGTCTTTGTGGTGTGCAGGATCTGCGCGACGCTGCGGGATGGGAGATACTCCATCACCAGCCAGGGCTCACCGCTGTCGAGGGCGACGTCGTGCATCGCGATGGCGTTGCGATGGACGAGTTTGGCGGCTATCCGACCCTCGCGCATGGCGCGTTGGCGGATGTTCTCGGCGGTTTCTTCGCTGAGGCCCTCGGTGGAGACCACTTGCTTGACCGCGACGTCCCGGTCGAACAGCTGATCGCGGGCCAGCCAGACCGCGCCCATGCCGCCGCCGCCGATGCGTGACCGCAATCGATACCGTCCGGCGACCAGATACTGGGGACCGGGCGTGCGATGGTGGTCCGGGGTGGTCGGCATAGGCTGCATGATAGTCGTGCCGTCGAGACAGGGTGCGACGCTTGACAGCGTCATCGCACATATGTTCGACTTCGGGTATGCGGTGGTCCGATCAGGGGGTCGGGGTCGACGACGGTGCTCTGCCCGGCTTGGGAAAGGCGGGTCTGGTGCGGTCGGTGCAGACCCCTGAGTTCGAGGGAGTCACGTTCCACGAGGTGCTCGCCAAGAGTGCGCTCAATCAGGTTCCCGACGCCGCGAATCTGCCGTTCCGTTTCACTGTCAACACCTTTCGCGGCTGCACGCACGCTTGTCGATACTGTTTTGCCCGGCCGACCCATGAGTACCTGGATCTCGACGCCGGCCGTGACTTCGACAGCCAGGTGGTGGTGAAGCTCAATGTCGCCGCGGTGCTGCGCAAGGAACTGCGGCGGCGATCGTGGACCCGGGAGACCGTTGCGCTGGGGACCAACACCGACCCCTATCAGCGCGCCGAGGGACGTTATCGGCTGATGCCGGGGGTGATCTCGGCGCTTGCGGAGTCCGCGACACCCTTCTCGATCCTGACCAAGGGCACGTTGTTGCGTCGCGATCTGCCGTTGTTGCGGCAGGCGGCGCAGAAGGTGCCGGTGAGCATCGGGATCTCACTGGCCTTCTATGATGCCGAGCTGCAGAAGGCGATCGAACCGGGCACACCCTCGCCCAAGGCAAGGCTGGAGCTGATCCGGGCGGTGGCCGATGCGGGATTCGCGCCGCATGTGATGGTCGCGCCGGTGATCCCGTATCTGACCGACTCGGTGTCTCATCTCGAGAGCCTGATCGCGGCCCTCGCCGATGCCGGTGCCGCCGGTGTCACCGCCTTCCCGATGCATCTGCGCGGCGCTACGAAGCCGTGGTTTCTGGAGTGGCTGGCTGCCGAGCATCCGGCGCTGGTGCGTCGGTACCGCGGCCTCTACGGCCGGGGTGCCTATGTGACCCCGGAGTACTCGGCGTGGTTGGCCGCTCGGATGCGCCCCCTCGTCGAACGTCACGGGTTGTCGGGTGCGGCCGGCCTGCGGGCCGCGGCGTCGGCCGGTGCCCCTGCCCCCGGTCCGACGCCAGAGGCGCTCACCCTCTTCTGAGTTCCGCCGTGCCGCGTCCCGGCCGTGCGCGTCGCCGCCGTGCTTCGCGTGCTCGATGTCGGCGCTCCTCCGTGTGTTGCGGGGGCGTCTGGGTTCTGGGTGGAACAACGATCGGGCGCATGCCGCTGACCTCGCGCGTTGCGGTTGTCGGTGGTGCGCCCTAGTATCGGAATCACTCGAAAACATGTTCGAACGCACGTGCATCTTCCCGGCGCGCTATTGCGGAAAGTCGCTGGTAGGAGGCTGTATGAGTGTGTCGTTGGAGGTTTCCGAGAACGGTTCGGAGAACCCCCGTGTCCGCCGTTCGACAGACGGTGAACTGGACCGTCTCCGGCGTCGGATCGCGGCGATGTCGGGGCAGCCGGACCGGCCGGCGATGCGGGTGTCCGATCCGTCCGACGAGGTCCTGCCGGTCCCGGCCGCGATCGCCGATCTGTTGCCGCGCGGTGGCCTGGGACGCGGTGGTGTGCTCACGGTCGATGGCGCGCGGTCGGTGTTACTGGCGGTGATCGCATCGGTGAGCGGCGCGGGATGTCAGGTGGGACTGGTGGGTATGCCGCACCTCAACCTGGGGGCGGTGACCGGACTCGGCGGCGATCTGGCCCGTATCGCCACGGTGCCAGAGCCGGGTGTCGACCCGGTCGAGGTGGCCGGCGTGCTACTCGACGGGATGGATCTGGTCGTGCTGGATCTGGCCGGCGCCGCGGTGCCGCCCGCGCGGACCCGGGTGATGATGGGACGGCTGCGTAAACAGAAGTCGGTGCTGCTGATCACCGGTGGTTCCTGGCCGGGTGCGCACCTGCGTCTGGTGACCGAGGTCGTCACCTACCGGCATCTACCGGGTGCCGATTCCGCAGACCTGGCGACGGCGCGGCCGGGGGTCGGCCGGATCGGTGGGATGACCCTTCGGCTGACGGTCGCCGATCGCGGTGCGCGTCGTGTGGTCGGCGAGATCGAGATGCGAACAAGCGGATACGGTGCGGGCCGGCAGGTGGAACTGGCTGCGTCATCGACCGGCCCCCGCTTGGCGGTGGCGAACTGATGTCCGAGCTGACCACGGCACCGGAGCTCGGCTCACCGGAACCACCGGGAGCGTCGCAGGCATCGGGAGCGTCGGAGAAGCGCATCCTTGCCTTGTGGTGCCCGGACTGGCCTGCGACCGCGGCGGCGATCGCCGCGGATCTGCCGCCACATCACCCGGTCGCCGTTCTCCACGCCAATCGGGTGGTGGCCTGTTCGGCGCCGGCGCGGATGGCCGGGGTGCGGCGTGGCATGCGTAAGCGGCAGGCGCAGTCGGCCTGTCCGGAGATGACGGTGATGGCCGGCGACGACCACCGGGATGGTCGGGTGTTCGAGCCGGTGGTCGCGATGGTGGCAGATCTGGTGCCCGTCGTCGAGGTGTTGCGGCCGGGGCTGCTGGTGGTGCCCGCGGGGAGGGCCGCCCGGTATTTCGGGGACGAGCACGTGCTGGTCGAGAAGCTGATCGATGCGGTGGCGGCGGGCGGGGTGGAGGTCCAGGGCGGGATCGCCGACGAGTTGTTCACCGCCGTGCTGGCTGCCCGTGGTGGGCATCATGTGCCGCCGGGCGGTGACGCTGCGTATCTGGCCGATCGACCTGTCGGCGACCTCGCGGTGGAGCCGAGCCTGAGCGATCCGGCTCGTGTCGAGCTGGTGGAACTGCTGCGCAGACTGGGGATCTCCACCATCGGGGCCTTCGCGATGATGTCGGTCCGCGACGTCGCCACCCGGTTCGCCGCCGACGCGGTGGTGGCTCATCGGTTGGCCAACGCCGCACCCGGCAGGCCGCCTTCGGGACAGGTTGCCCCGGCCGACCTGATCATCGAGCACCGGTGTGATCCGCCGATCGACCGGGTGGACTCGGCTGCTTTTCTCGGGCGCCGACTGGCCGACGAACTGGCCGGACGTCTGGCGGCGGCGTCGGCGGCGTGTACCCGGCTCACCGTGGAAGCGGTCACCGAACGAGGGCAGCGCCATGCCCGGACCTGGCGGTGTGCGCAACCGCTGACACCGGAGGCCACCGCCGACCGAATCCGATGGCAACTCGAGGGGTGGCTGACCGGCGGGCGTCCCGGGGCCGACGACCGACCGGATTCCCCGGTGGTACTGCTGCGTCTCGAGCCCATCGAGGTGGTCGGTGCGGGTACGTTGCAATACTCGTTGAGCGGCAACGGTTTACCCGAGGACCCGGAGATCGGTGAACGGGCCCGGCGCGCTCTTGTGCGGGTTCAGGGTCTGCTCGGCGGCGATGCCGTGCAGCTTCCCGTCACGAGCGGAGGCCGCGGCCCCGCGGACCAGATCACCCTGGTGGCGCTCGGCGAGGAGCGGCTCCCGTCACGGGATCCGGCGGCACCATGGCCGGGTGGACTACCCCAACCGACCCCGGCGGTGCTGATGGCGACACCGATCCAGGTGTTGGACATGCTGGGCACCCCGGTGGAGGTCACCGGTCGGGGCGGTTTCTCCGCCGAGCCCACCACGATTCAGATGGCGTCGGACGGTCGGCGACGACGCAGCTGGGAACTGCGGTGGTGGGCCGGACCGTGGCCGAGCGGGCTCGACGACGATGACCCCACCGGGATGACCGCCCGAGCTCAGGTGCTGCTCGATGATTCGCGTGCCCTGCTCCTGTGCTATCGGGCGCGGAGCTGGGTGGTGGAGGGAGTGTATGAGTGATGTGGTCAGCTGTTGGCGCCGCGGGCGATCACCGGCCATCGGTCCGCAGGTCCATCGGCCATCGGCACGATGAGTTCATCGACCAGATTGACTGCGGTACACACATGATTGGGCACCATACGCACCGTCGTGCCGGGATCGGGGATCAACACTGCCGGGTGGTCGATCGGAAAGTCGATGACTGCGTGGTGTTCCGACAGCGAGGTGACGACAGCCGTCGGGGCGTCGAGGAGGCGACCGAACCCCGATGCCCAGGCGGGTCGGTCCGCGCCCACGATCTTGCTGCCCGCATCGATGACGATCCGGGTACCGCTGCGGTGTACCACGGTGGCGATCGCCGTCAGCGCGACATCGTCGGCGGTGCACGACCCGAGCTCGAGCTGCTGTGCATCGTTGAACGGGTAGACCCCGGGGCGGATCTCGGTGAGCACCTCGGCGCTCGCGAAGCCGATCGTCGGGGTGGAGCCGCCGCTGCGCACCACCGGGTCGATCCCGCTGTCGCGCAGTGATCGGGCTGCCTGCGTCAGGGCCTCGAACTCGTCTTCGGCGGCGCGTCGACGGGCCGGGCCGGGGCCGTAGCCGTGGCCGGGGAAGGTGAACACGCCGACGACGTGCAGCCCGAGGTCGTCGGCAGCGCGGGCAAGGGCTCCGGCTTTGTCGGCGACAACTCCGGTCCGGTGCTGACCGGAGTCGACCTCCACGACCACCTCCACCGGGACATCCGCCAACACGGCAGCGAGTTGTCGTGCACCGGCCACCGAGTCGATCGCCAGGCGCAGCCGGGTTCGGCGGGCGAGTGAACGCAGCCGTGCACCCTTGTGCTCGGTGACCCACAAGGGGTAGGCGATGAACAGGTCGGAGACCGTCGGCGCCAGAGCGTCGGCGAAGGCTTCCGCCTCGCCGATCGTCGCCACCGTCAGGCCCACTGCGCCGGAATCGATTTGGCGTCGGGCGAGCTGTGCACACTTGTGGGTCTTGGCATGGGGCCGAAGGTCGATGCCGAGCTCGCGTGCGCGATCGGCGACCGCGGTGAGGTTGCGGTCGAGGCGAGCGAGGTCGACCGACAGGAAGGGCGTGTCGTCGGCCATCGGCTCATCTGTCATGGACGACGATCGTAGCCGGTGGCCTGTCCGAGTGCGGCGGCCGATTCGCCGAACAGCAGGTATTCCTGGTGCAGGAGCCGCGCGGTCAGACCCGGAGCGATCCGATGCCCGAACTCGGCCAGTGACCCCATCGCGGAGTTGATCCGGCGCGGGCGGTCGACGATGCCATGCAGCACCCGCGACGCCGCTTTGTCCACGCCCCAGACGCCGGCCTGGTCCTCATAGGCCTCGGTCGGAGCGATCATGCGGGTGCGGACCAGTGGTAGCCGGACATTGGTGAATGTCACGTGATCGGACAGGGTCTCGACCCCGACGACATCACTGAAGGCCTCCAGCGCCGCTTTCGACGCCGCATACGCACCGAACCGAGCCGTTCTGGACTGCACCGCGATGGAGGTCACGTTCACGATATGGCCGGATTGCCGGGCCACCATATGTGGTAGCAGCGCGAGGATCAGGTTGACCGCACCGAAGTAGTTGACCGCCATGACCCGCTGGTAGTCGTGCATCCGATCGGTGGCGTTGATGGTGGCCCGGCGGATGGAGCGACCCGCGTTGTTCACCAGCACGTCCACGTGATCATGTTCGGCGAGAACTCTTTTGACCATGCCGGTGACGGATTCGGTGTCGGTGACGTCGCATTGATAGGCGCTCACGCGGCCGGGAGGCACCCCGTCCTTGCTAGGGGTCGCGGCGAGTTCGGACACGGCCGCATCGAGTCCCGCCGGATCTCGTGCCACGATCATCACGTTCGCGCCGCGGGCCAGACACATCCGGGCCGCAGCCTTGCCGATTCCCGCCGAGCCGCCGGTGATCAGGATGTTCTTGCCGACCAGCGGCCCGCGTGGATCCTGGCGCCGATGTCGTGCGGGGTCGAGGTGTTCGGCCCAGTAGGACCACAGCCGTGGCCCGTACTCCTCGAGGTCGGGCAGCGTGATGCCGAGACCGTGCAGAACGGTGGCAGTGGCGTCCGCACGGAAGTCCGCGGTCAGTGCGACGGTGTCCAGCAGCGCCGGCGGGACACCCTGCTGGGTGGCCAGTAGATCGCGGCCGACCCGCAGCGGACCGGTTCCCGCCAACCGCAGCATCGGTTCGACCATGGCGTTCGGCACCACGGTGTGCCCGCGCGGTCCGTCGAATCCCGGTGCGATCGCGTTGTACATGTCGGTGATCGTCCGTCGCCGTGGGTCGGCGAGGTGATGGACGAGGCCGCTGTGTTCCGGATCGAGCGCGCACAGCGCGACGAGCGAGGCGACCACATAGTCGACCGGGACGATGTTGGTGTTTCCCAGATCGGGCATCGGCAGTGGCAGCGACGAGGGCAGCGCGCCGAGCAGTTGCAGGTGGCCGAAGAAGTAGTAGGGTCCGTCGACCTTGTCCATCTCACCGGTACGGGAGTCGCCGACCACCACCGACGGACGATAGATGCGCCAGCGCAACCCTTCTCGGTTGCGAACCAGACGCTCGGCCTCGAACTTGGTGCGGTGATACGGCGTGGGGAACCCCTGACCGGTGTCGAAGTCGTCCTCGGTGTAGGTGCCGCGATGATCGCCGGCCACCGCGATAGACGAGACATGGTGCAGAAGCGCGTCGGCGGCCATCGCGAAGTCGGCCACGCGTGCGGTGCCCTCGACGTTGGCGGTGTGCTGCACATCGGCGTCCGCGGTCATGTCGTAGATGGCCGCGAGATGGATGACGTGATCGATGTCGGGCAGTTCGTCGGCGTCGAGGCCGAGTCCGGCAGCAGTGAGATCGCCGACCACCGGCAGGACGCGTCCCGTGCTGTCGGCGGAGGCCAGGAATTCGCTGAACCGCGACAGCGTCGCGCCCCGTACCAGCGCGATGATCCGTGTGTCGGACTCGACGGCCAGGAGGCGTTCGATGACCCGACGGCCGATGAAGCCGGAACCGCCGGTGATGAAGTACGTCGTCATGGGTATGGATCCGATCTCGAGGGGATACTGGACCAGGCGATGAGTTCTTACTTCACGGTAAGAACGCTGTTGATAGACAGGGTGACACTTACATTGACGAATGGCAACATCGGTGAACACGCATGTCGGCCCGAGGTCGACGCCGATCGTCGCGGCATCGACGACCTGGTGGCCGCGGCGTTCGGCCGTCGGGCGGAAGCGGATCTGGTCAGCGCGCTGAGGCGCGACCGCGCCGCCTGGATTCCGCAGCTGTCGTTCGTGGCCGTCGACGACGCAGACTGCGTCGCGGCGTACGCGCTGTTGACGCGCTGCCGGGTGGGCGACCGGGCGGCACTGGCGCTGGCGCCGTGCGCGGTGTGGCCGTCGATGCAGAACTCCGGACTCGGGACACTGGTCACGCGAGCTGCGCTCGACGCCGCACGTGGGCGGGTCGAGGCCGGCGCCGAGGAGAACCTCGTCGTGGTCCTCGGGCATCCGGGGTTCTATCCGCGATTCGGATTCCGGCGCGCGTCGGAGGTCGGCGTCGCCGCGCCGTTCGAGGTCCCCGACGAGGCGCTGATGTTTCTGGCTCTCGACCCGACCCGTTCGACGCCCGCGGGGATGATCGACTATCCGCCCGCCTTCGGGGTGTGAGTCCGCGCTTGATTCATCGAACGCATGTTCGATAAACTCCCTCGGTGGGTTGGGATCAAGGACCGCCGACATGGTCGGAGATGGAGCGGGTGCTCTCCGGTCGTGCGCCGGACGGACGACGTCCGGGCGAGGCCTTCGGTCCCGGTGACAACGCCGGTGACGGCAACGACAGTCCGGCGTGGTCGCGCAAGCGGGGGGCCTACCGCGCCGACGGGGTCGAACGGGGCCGATCGTCGGTGCCATTCGCCGAACTGCATGCGCACAGCGCCTACAGCTTCCTCGATGGTGCCTCGATGCCCGAGGAGATGGTGGAGGAGGCGCAACGTCTCGGCCTGTCCGCACTGGCCCTGACCGATCACGACGGTTTCTACGGGATCGTGCGATTCGCCGAGGCGGCACGCGAATTCGAGCTGCCCACGGTGTTCGGTGCCGAACTCTCCCTGGAACCCGACGCCGCGCGGACCGGCGTCCCTGATCCGCCGGGTGAGCATCTGCTGGTACTCGCCCGTGACAGCGAAGGATATCGGCGGCTGTCGCGGACCATCGCCGACGCGCACATGCGTGCGGGGGAGAAGGGGTTGCTGCGCTATGACTCCGATGCCCTGCCGGACATGGCAGGTGGACACTGGTTGATCCTCACCGGATGCCGGAAAGGAGCGGTGCGCCGCGCGTTGGATCGGGGTGGTCCGCAGGCGGCGCGAGATGCGCTGGCCGGGCTGGTGCAGCGGTACGGGGTCGATGACGTCGTCGTGGAACTCACCGCGCAGGGGTTGCCCGACGACGATGAACGCAACGCGGTCCTGGCCGGGTTGGCCGGCGAGTTCGGGCTGGCGACGGTGGCGACCACCGGTGCGCATTTCGCCGGTCCGCGGCGACGTCGACTGGCCACGGCCGTTGCCGCGGTCCGTGCCCGCACCGATATCGAGACCATCGACGGCTGGCTGCCGGGGGTGGGCGGAGCACATCTACGCAGCGGCGACGAGATGGCCCGGTTGCTGCCGGGCCACCCGGAGGCCATCGACAACGCGGTCGGTCTGGCGACCGACTGCGCGTTCCGGCTCGGTCTGATCGCGCCGCAGCTACCGCCGTTCGATGTACCCGCCGGGCACACCGAGAACAGCTGGTTGCGGGAGAAGGCGATGGCCGGGGCGTTGCGTCGCTACGGCCCGCCGAGTGCTCATCCGCAGGCTTACCGGCAGATCGAGCACGAACTCGCCATCATCGAGACCCTCACCTTCCCGGGTTATTTCCTGGTGGTCGCCGACATCGTCGATTTCTGCAAGGCCAACGACATCCTGTGTCAGGGCCGTGGCAGCGCGGCGAACTCCGCGGTCTGCTATGCCCTCGGGATCACCAATGTCGATCCGGTGGCCAACAAGTTGCTGTTCGAGCGGTTTCTCGCGCCGGAGCGGGACGGTCCGCCGGATATCGACGTGGACATCGAATCCGACCGCCGCGAAGAGGCGATTCAGTACGTCTACCGCCGATACGGTCGCGACTACAGCGCGCAGGTCGCCAACGTCATCACCTATCGCGGTAAGTCCGCCGTTCGGGACATGTCGCGGGCACTGGGATATGCGACCGGCCAGCAGGACGCCTGGAGTCGCGCGCCCGACGAGGCGCCTGCCGACGTCACCCGACTCGCCGGCGAAATCCTGGGTATGCCAAGACATCTGGGTATCCACTCGGGTGGGATGGTGATCTGTGACCGGCCGATCGCCGACGTGTGTCCCACGGAGTGGGCGCGGATGGCCGACCGCAGTGTCCTGCAGTGGGACAAGGACGACTGCGCCGCGATCGGTCTGGTGAAATTCGATCTGCTCGGTCTGGGGATGCTCTCGGCGTTGCATTACGCGATCGATCTGGTGGCCGAGCACAAGGGGATCGAGGTCGACCTCGCCACACTCGACCTCACCGAGCCCGAGGTGTACGAGATGCTCTGTCGCGCAGATTCGGTCGGCGTCTTCCAGGTGGAGTCGCGTGCTCAGATGGCCACCCTGCCGCGGCTGCGACCGCGTACCTTCTACGACCTGGTGGTGGAGGTCGCGCTGATCCGTCCCGGTCCCATCCAGGGTGGGTCGGTGCACCCCTACATCCGGCGCCGCAATGGTGCCGAGGAACCCACCGTCGAACATCCGTCGATGCGTAAGGCGCTCGACCGGACCCTGGGGGTGCCGTTGTTCCAGGAGCAGCTGATGCAGTTGGCGGTCGATGTGGCCGGATTCGACGCGTCGGAGGCCGACCAGTTGCGGCGTGCGATGGGGTCCAAGCGCTCACCGGAACGGATGGAGCGGCTGCGTCGGCGGTTCTACGCCGGGATGCAGGAACTGCACGGGATCACCGGGGAGATGGCCGACCGCATCTTCGAGAAGATGGCGGCATTCGCGAATTTCGGTTTCCCGGAGAGTCATTCGCAGAGCTTTGCGTCGCTGGTGTTCTATTCGTCGTGGTTCAAGCTGCACCATCCGGCCGCGTTCTGCGCGGCGCTGCTACGGGCGCAGCCGATGGGTTTCTACTCGCCGCAATCGCTGGTCGCCGATGCCCGGCGTCACGGTGTGCGGGTTCATCGACCCGACATCAACAGGTCGTTGGCGCATGCGACCCTGGAGAACGCGGGCCTCGAGGTCCGTCTGGGTCTGGGTGGAGTGCGTGGCGTCGGTGCCGACGTTGCCGACCGGATCGTCGAATGTCGCACTCGAGAAGGGGATTTCGCCGACATCGCGGATGTTTCCCGGCGGGCCGGTCTGACGGTCGCGCAACTCGAGGGGCTCGCCGGTGCAGATGCGTTCGGCTGTTTCGGGATGAGTCGGCGGCAAGCGCTCTGGGAGGCCGGGGCGGCCGCGACGGTCCGCTCGGATCAACTGCCACTCGAGGCGGCTGCCCCCACGCCGACGCTTCCGGGGCTTTCGGATGTGGAACTCGCGGCCACCGACGCGTGGGCCACCGGGATCACCCCGACGTCGTATCCGACCCAGTTCCTGCGGCCGCGGTTGGCGGCGATGGGCGTGATCCCCGCGGATGGTCTTTTGACGGTCGCCGACGGTTCGCGCGTCCTGGTGGCCGGTGCGGTGACTCATCGACAGCGTCCGGCCACCGCGTCCGGCGTGACGTTCATCAACCTGGAGGACGAAACCGGAATGGTCAATGTGGTGTGCTCGGTCGGGCTGTGGACGCGGCACCGGAATCTGGCACACTCGGCCTCGGCGTTGCTGATCCGGGGCACCGTGCAGAATGCCGAGGGGGCGGTGACGGTGGTGGCAGAGCGTTTGCAGCGCTTGGATCTTCGAGTGGGAACACGTTCGCGTGACTGGCACTGACACATACTGGCCCGAGGATGGAAGTAGGGAAACCGTCATGGGGAAACAGATCGTGGTGACCGTGAAGCCGGGCAGCCGCAAAGGGCCGTTGGTGGAGACGAATCCGGCGGGATCGATGACCGTCTACGTGCGCGAGCCGGCAGCGGAGGGACGGGCCAACAAGGCGGTCGCCGAGATCCTCGCCGACCATCTCAGGGTGCCCAAAAGTCGCATCGCACTCGTGGGCGGCGCGACATCGCGCACCAAACGGTTCCGCATCGACTGAGGTGCGCGCCGCGTCCCTCACACCGCGCCGGTGAACCCGTTCTGCCGCCAGGCCTCGTACACGACGATGCTGGCGGCGTTGGCCAGGTTGTGCGACCGACGACCGTCGAGCATCGGAATCCGCAGACGGTCGGTGATCTGCGGTTGGTCGAGGACGTCGTCGGACAGGCCGGTCGGCTCGGGACCGAACAGCAACACGTCGCCGGGCCGATAGTCGACGTCGGTGTGATAGCGCGAGGTGTGGGCGGTGAATGCGAACACCCGTTCCGGCTGCAGCGTCTCCCATGCCGCCGTCAGATCGGGATGTACTGTCACGGTCGCCATCTCGTGGTAGTCGAGTCCGGCTCGTTTCACCTGTGCATCGGACATGTCGAATCCCAGCGGCTCGATGAGGTGCAACTCGCACCCCGTGTTGGCGGCCAGCCGGATCGCGTTGCCGGTATTCGGCGGAATGCACGGCTGATAGAACATGATGCGGAACATGATCGGCGAGTCTAGCCAGTGTCGCGAGTCCAGAACTTCTGGCCGCAGCTTCTGCTTCCGGTCGCAGTTTAGGCCCCAAGCCGGAACCCGGAACTGCGGCCAAAACGGTTACGGGTCGAGCGTGAAGGGGGTGTTGGCGCCGCAGAGGACCACGCACAGTGTGGTGTCTGGTGCGGCGGTGACCTGGCCGGTGCAGATGGCGGCGACCGCAGACGCGGTGCCGTGTTCCACCAGGATCCGGTAGTCGGTCCACAGCATCCGACGAGCCGCGATCAGGTCGGCATCCGACACCGTCACGCTGGTCACCTCGCGGCCGGCGATCGTGGCCCAGCAGATGTCGCCGAGGCGGGTGGCACCCAGGGAATCGGCCGCGACACTGTCCAGCTCCACCGGTACCGGTCGGCCGGCGTCGATGGCCTGGTGCAGACACGACGCCCCGATCGGTTCGACCCCGACCATCCGGTCACCGGGTCCCGTCGCGGCGGTCATGCCGCCGAGCAGTCCGCCCCCACCGACACAGACCACGCAGGTCAGCGGACCGTCCACGTCCTCGGCGAGCTCGAGACCGATGGTCCCGGCACCGGCAACGATGTCGGGCAGGTCATAGGCGTGCAGTGCCGGCGCACCGGAGCGCCGGATCATCTGCGCAGCCGCGTCGGCCGCGTCCTGGTAGCGCCGACCGATCAAATGAACATCAGCGCCCAACGCTCGCAGCCGCTCCACTTTCACCGTCGGCGCGGTCTCGGGGATTACAACGGTGCAGCGGCAACCGGCGATCCGGCCCGCCCAGGCCGCGCCGATCGCGGCATTGCCGCCCGAGGCCACCAGCACGCCGGCATCGTCGAGTCGTCCATCGTTTGCGGCATGCAGGACCGCGTTGAGGCTGCCGCGCGCCTTGAAGCACCCGCCGAGCTGCAGATACTCCAGCTTGATGACCACCTCGACGGGCCCGTCCACCGTGGGCAGTGCAGTTCGAAGCGTCGGCGTGCGCCGCAGATGCCCCGCGATCCGGTCTTGTGCCGCGATGACATCGGCTCGGGTCACGGCGTCGTTCGACATCGGATGAGTGTCCACGTCCGGTCACGCTAGTCGGAGTGGAACAATGGTCTCCCGTGACCGCGATACGACTAGACGGCAAGGCCACTCGCGACGAGATCTTCACCGACCTCGGAGCCCGCGTGGAGAAGTTGCGGGCCGCCGGCATCACCCCGGGCCTCGGCACGGTCCTCGTCGGTGACCACCCCGGATCGCAGTCGTATGTGAAGGGCAAGCACTCCGACTGCGCGCGGATCGGGGTGGCCTCGATCCGCAAGGACCTGCCGGCGGACGCGACAACCGAGGAACTCAACGCGGCCATCGACGATCTCAACGCCGATCCGGCATGTACCGGCTACATCGTGCAGTTGCCCTTGCCGCGGCACCTCGACGAGAACGCGGCACTCGAGCGGATCGATCCCGACAAGGACGCCGACGGTCTGCATCCCATCAACCTCGGGCGACTGGTTCTCGGCAAGGAGGCGACGCTGCCGTGTACGCCGCGCGGCGTCGTGCATCTGCTGCGGCGATACGACATCCCGATCGCCGGGGCGCGGGTCACCGTGATCGGGCGCGGCGTCACCATCGGTCGCCCGATCGGGCTGTTGCTGACCCGCCGCAGTGAGAACGCCACTGTCACGCTCTGTCACACCGGCACGCGTGACCTCGCGGCGGAAGTTGCCCGCGCCGACATCGTCGTGGCCGCCGCCGGCGTGCCGCACCTGATCACCGCGGACATGGTGAAGCCGGGTGCCGCCGTCATCGACGTGGGCGTCAGCCGCACGGATGCCGGACTCACCGGCGATGTGGCTCCCGACGTATGGGAGGTGGCCGGACACGTGTCGCCCAACCCCGGTGGCGTCGGGCCGCTGACTCGCGCGTTTTTGCTGGTCAATGTGGTGGAACGGGCAGAGGCGCAGCTGGCCGAACGGGCCCGGGTGGGAACGTCGGGGTGACGCCGGCCGACCGGGACCCTACGGCCCGCGGCTCCGTCACCAGGGTCCGGCGTGGCCGCAACGCAGCGCGGTTGCGCCGCTACCTGGTGCAGATTCCGTACTTCGTCGTGTTGCTCGGTCTGCTCGCCGCAGCGGTGCTCGTGTTGTTCGACCGCTGGCGTCGCGGCGCTTTCGTCTTCGGGTCGGTCTTGCTGCTCGGTGCCGTGTTACGTGCCTTCATTCCAACCTCAAGAGTGGGATTGTTGCAGGTCAGAAGTAAATTCTTTGACGTCGCCGTGATGGCGTCGGTGGGCTCGCTGATCTTGTGGCTGGCGACGTCCATCGATCCGTTGGGCACAGATTGATTACAATAGAGATCAACATGTGACCTGACGGCCCCCGACCGGGGACAACACAGCTGGAGAAAACGCATCACTTCGACGATCACCACCGACGACTCGACCACCGCCGACACCTACACGTCGATGGGTGTGTCCGCAGGCGAGGGCATGATCCATTTCGTCCTGCTCACCCGCGACGACGTGGGTCGCAACGTGGTCGACACCCGGGTCATCGACATCGATCGAAGCGACGGCCTCGACATGGCGGGTCGCGTGAACGCCGGCATTGACCTCATGCTCACCGCTGCCCGGGACGCCGGTCGGCGTGTCGGACCCATCGGCGTTGCAGCGCGCACCGCCAAGCAGCGGCGCGATCTGGCCTCGCGGGGCAGCGGTCCGCGTCGTCAGATCCATCTCGTCGACGAGGGCGACGCTGTGGTGGCCTATCTGTCGGCAAGCGGGCGAATCGACCGCTACGCGTCGGTCGTGGTGGCCGATTGCGGTGATACGGGGATGTCGCTCTACACCGTGGATCCGTCCTCGCAACGCATCTCGGCGCCGATGCGCTCGCGTGCGCTGGCCGGCCGTGACGTGGACCGGGCGCTCGTGGCCGAGCTGACCGCTGAAGACACCCACCGCGACAGTCACCTGGCGCGCGGCCGTCGCAGCGCACTCCTCGCGGCCTGCCGCGCCGCCAAAGAAGAGGTCACTCCGCACGGTGACGATTCGGTCGTGCTGGCCGAAGGCCGCGGTCATCCTCGCCTCACCAGCGCCGTGATGGAGCGGGCTCTCGCTCCGATGGTCGCCGAGGCCCGTGCGGTGATCACGCGCTATCTGTCCGAGAGTGCGGTGCGTGACGCCCGCCCGGAAGCCGTCGTGCTGGTCGGTGGCATCGCGAATCTGCCGGCCGTGCGTGCCATGCTCGACACGGCCCGCGTCGAGGTGGTGGTGCCCGACGCCCCGGAACTCGCGGCATCGGTCGGCGCGGCGATTGCGGCCCGGGCACAAACCTCGGCGGCAACCTCGCGATTGGCGTTCATCGGTGGGCGGCGCAACCGGGAATGGCTCTCGGCCACTCCGCTGGCGGTGGTGGGGGCGATCCTCGCGGCTGCGACGATGACGATCTATGCGGTGAGTTCATCGTTGGCGGGTCACAACGCCCCGGCGCCGTCACCGATACCGCCGGTCGCCACATCCATCGAGTCGGAGACGTCCACGACGACCGCCCAGACGTCGAGCACCACCACCGCCGCCGCACCGGCGCCGCGGACCCCGCAGCTCCAACCTGAACCGATGGTGCCGACGACGCAGCAGCCGCAACCGCGGTGGGACGAATCGCCGGGATGGGCGACCACGGAACTGCCGCCGACCGCAGAGTCGGGCCCCGCCACGTCGACACCGACACGCACGCTGCTGCCGTATCCGCTGCCGTCGTTGCCGTGGCCGCCGGGCACCCGCCCCACCCCGACCCTGCCGGAGTTCATCCCACCGGGACTGCTGCCGCAGTCGTCCACGCAGGCGCCACCCGCAGCACCGGTGACGCCGACCACGACGACGCCGGCACCGCGGCGCGCGGCTCCGGAGGATGCGGCGCCGGTGTCCACGACCACACCGACCACGACAACGCCGACCCCGGTCCGGTAGCGCCGATCAGGCCGACCGCCATCGGGTCGGGTCGGGTCTCAGGTTCGGGCGATCTCTGCCGTGCGCTTGAGAAGGTCACTGATCGCGTCGAATTCGGTCAGGAAACCGTCGTGACCGTTGTCGGAGTGCAGCACCTGCAGACCCCCGACGCAGTTGCCGAGTTGCTCGGCGAGTTCTTCCTGCAGCCGTATCGGATACAGGCGGTCCGACGCGATCCCACCGACGATCACCGGAACCTGGCAGGCACCCAGGACGTCCTCGACGCGGCCCCGGTTGCGGCCGACGTCGTGATGGTTGAGCACCTCGCTGAGTACGACGTAGCTGCCGGCGTCGAAGCGTTGGGTCAGCTTGTCCGCCTGATGCTGCAGGTAACTGTCGGCGGAGTAGCGACCACCGTGCAGGGGTTGTTCGTCGGCCTGGGGATGGTTGGCGAAGCGACGATCGAGTTCCACCTCACCCCGATAGGTGAGATGGGCGATCCGCCGGGCCACACCCAGTCCGGCGGTGGGAGCACGGCCCGTGCGGTGATAATCGCCGTTCTGCCATGCGGGATCAGCCTGGATCGCGGCGATCTGAGTGGTCTGGGTGCCGATCTGATCGGCAGTCGCCCGGGCCCCGACCGCGAGCACCAGTGCGCTGCGCACCATCTCCGGATATTCGATGGCCCACTCGAGCGCCCGCGCGCCGCCCATCGACCCGCCGACCACCGAGCCGATTCCGGTGATCCCCAGGTGATCCATCAGGATTCGTTCGGCGCGAACCTGATCGAGCACCGTGATCTGCGGAAAGCGAGAGCCCCACGGCCGCCCGTCCGGGGCCGGCGATGCAGGTCCGGTGGAGCCGCGACATCCGCCGAGCACGTTGGCCGAGATGACACACCATTCGTCGGTGTCGATGGCGAGTCCGGGGCCGATCAGCCCGTCCCACCATCCAGCGGTCGGGTGCTCGTCGTCGGCGGGGCCGGTGACGTGTGAGTCACCGGTCAGCGCGTGCAGGGTGAGGATGACGTTGTCGCGGGTGGGCGACAATGTCCCCCAGCGCTGGAAGGCCAGGGTGACATCGTCGAGCCGTTGGCCGTTGTCGAGAGATACCGCACCGATGCGGACACTGGACATCGCCCCGTCCGGCATCTGCTCCCAGTCGGGGCGATCAGCGGGCTGGGTTTGCGGTTCGATACTCACCGACACAATTCACTCACTCTTCGTCACACTCGATAGTCGACGCATTGGCCTGTTGTCACATGAATGCTGTTGTCCCACACATCACTTGGCAGCAGCAAACCCCAGTTCCAGGTCGGTGATGATGTCGTCGATGCCCTCGATACCCACTGCCAGCCGCACCAGACCAGGGGTGACGCCGGCGTCGATCTGCTCCTGCGGGGCCAGTTGGCTGTGGGTGGTGGAGGCGGGGTGGATCACCAGTGATCGCACATCACCGATATTGGCCACGTGACTGTGCAACGTCAGTGCGTCCACGAACTTCTTACCCGCATCCACGCCGCCGGTGATCTCGAAACTGACGATGGCGCCCTGCCCCTTCGGCAGTAGCTTCTGGGCGCGGTCGTACCAGGGCGACGACGACAGACCCGCGTAGGCGACCGACTCCACCTGCGCGTGCCCCTCCAGGAAATCGGCCACGCGACGTGCGTTGCTCACGTGGCGTTCGATGCGCAGACTCAGCGTCTCCAGTCCCTGCGCCAACAGGAAAGCGTTGAACGGAGAGATCGCCGCGCCGGTGTCGCGTAGCCACTGGACCCTGGCCTTCAGGGCGAACGCCGGGGCGCCGAGGTCGGCGAACACGGCGCCGTGATAGCTGGGGTCCGGTGTAGTGAAGCCCGGGAAGAGATCGACGCCGTCGCGCTGTACCCGCCAGTCGAAGGTACCGCCGTCCACGATGACACCGCCGATCGCGGTGCCGTGGCCGCCGATGTACTTGGTGGCCGAATGCACCACGATGTCCGCGCCGTGGGCGAGTGGGTTCAGCAGGTAGGGCGTCGCGACCGTGTTGTCGACGATCAGCGGGAGGCTGTTCCGGTGTGCGACCTCGGCGATGCCTTCGATGTCGAGGATCTCGTTGTTCGGATTGGAGATGGTCTCACCGAACACTGCCCGGGTGTTGTCCTTGATGGCCGCCTGCCAGGAGTCCAGATCCTCGGAATCATCGACGAAGGACACCTCGATGCCGAGCTTGGGCAACGTGTAGTGGAACAGGTTGAATGTGCCGCCGTAGAGCCGTGGGCTGGAGACCACGTGGCCACCGGTCTCGACGATGTTCAAGATGGAATACGTCTCGGCGGCCTGACCCGACGCGAGCAGGAGAGCGGCGACGCCACCTTCGAGTGCAGCGATTCGCTGTTCCACCGCATCCTGGGTCGGGTTCATCATCCGGGTGTAGATGTTGCCCGGTTCGGCGAGCCCGAAGAGGTTCGCGGCGTGTTGGGTGTCGTTGAAGACGTACGACGTCGTCTGGTACACGGGCAATGCCCGTGCGTTGGTGGTGGGATCCGCCGTCTGCCCGGCGTGGATCTGTTTGGTCTCGAAGCTCCAGTTCGCCGTGGGGTCGACGGCGTCGGAGCCAGTGGCGTCAGACATGACCATGTCCTACTTTCTGCGGTCGGCAGGGTGCGACGACCCTGGTGGGGTCCGACCTTCGGACCCGCGCTTGCCTCGGAACGCATCCGCATTCCTCAACCCGGTCATCACCCGGAGCACCCCACCGCGGTTGGAGGGTTGCCGATCAGCGAGCCGGGGCTTGACGCTGATGCTCATGACCTGGCGTCAAGGATATAGCACGCCCCTGCGCGACTGAGAACCGTGTTGTTCGCGGTGATCGGAACACGCCTGGATCGGCAGGTCACAAAATGAGAACAACTGTCGTCCGAAAGGATGAACTTCGGCCGCAGTGCGACTGAAACCCCAGGTGAGAGTCGTTAGTCTAACGAACGATGATGCGGTCTTTGAGATCGCGGATCTAGGCTGTCGCCAGCCCAGGCCCTGCGACGAGAAGAGATCTGATGCCTGCTCGGTGCCGTTCGGCACACCGGATGACGGTCGTGCTCGTTGCCATGGCGGGTGCTCTCGCGGTGGCTGCCGCGTACTGCCTTCCGGCTGGCGTGGCCCGGGCGGATTCGGACGACGACTACGACTGTGGTGCGGGCGCCGTGATCATCGTCGGCGGGACGAATGACCCGGACGCGGCGAACATGATCGGCGTCAAGCAACGGTTCAGCGGCACCGGAATCGATGACACGCCCGGGACCGCCGACGACTCGCGCTACGCGGACGCTCCCTACAAAGTGATCAACGCCGACTATCCGACGACGCTGTGGCCGCTCGGCGCCGCGGGCTATGACGACAGCGTGACGCAGGGCAACGCTGCGACGAAGCAGGCGATCGCGCGCTACCAGTATCACTGTGACACGCCGGTGGTGGTCGCCGGCTACTCGCAGGGTGCGCGGGTGGCCGGCGACGTCCTCTCCGACATCGGCAACGACCGCGACGACAAGGTCGTGCTGCTCGACGAGCACGGGAACCCGGAGCTCGACGACGAGGGCGAACCGATCGTCGTCGACATCAGTACCGACGGCCTGTCCGGCGAGCTCTACGCCGATCCCCGGCGGGTGGGGGACAAGACCGGCCGTGGCATCGAACTCTCACTGATCGGCGTGATCCCCGGACTCACCATGAGCGGCGCCCGAGAGGGCCATGGCAACCGGGGTTTCGGGGAGCTCGAGGACGCGGTGGTCTCGGTTTGCGTCGAGGGCGACCCCATCTGCGACCTGCCCGACCCGCTATACGACCCCATCGGGACCGTCGACGGCCTGGTCGGCTATTTCACCAAGCACGGTCTGTACAACTGGCAGATGTATCGCGATCCCACCGAACCGGTATGGAACACGGGACGCGCGGTCGATTGCGGAGCCGACCAAACCGACTGCATCGCCGAGGCGGACTCGGCCATCATCGGCGTCATCCGCGATGGTGCCGAGACGATCGGGCTCGACGGTACGAGGATCCGCGATGTCCTCGCCGATCGGTGGACCGTCGATCTGCCCTATGGGATCGAGCTGTCCAACCTGCAACCGGTGGTCCGCGTCGTCCAGGACGTCCTGCCGCCGCTGCCGAACGTCGGCTACGGCGGCTATCTTCCCGATCTGTTGGTGTTCGAGAAGATCCTCAATGGAGTGGTCGAACGGGCACCCGACGATGTCAAGGAGGGCGTCGCCGCCCTGGCCGCCAGCGCCAAGAGCATCGTGCTGATCCCCGCCAACTTCGTGAAGTACTGGGCCGGCGAGATCATCGGACCGCTGCCGACCCGCAGCACGGTCGTGGGTCCGCACGTCACGGAAGAGAGCGCCGACGATGCGCCCCGACAGGTCACCTTCTTGCGTGCGATGTCGCAGGTGACGGACATCGAGTCCGAGGCGGTGGGCCCCGAACGCCCGACGCCCTCGGAGTCCGGGGCCGTTACGTCGGCAGTGGCACCTGACTCGGGGCCTGAATCGTCACCGAGCGCTACGCCACCGAACGCTACGCCACCGAGCTGGCCGACGACGGCCGGCAGCTCGACGGCCACCTCGGTCCGCCGCACGCCGACGAGTCCGTCCACGACGGCCGACACTTCGCCCCCGTCGTCTCCGACGACACCGCCCGCCTCCTCGTCGGGCACGGCTTCCTCGACGGCCGAGGTGCCGGCACCGATCGAGACGGACACGTCCGACCCGGACACCCCGACCGCGGAGAACACCGATCAAGACGACGGCGAGGGCGACAGCAGAACCGAGCCCGGCCCCGCGACGGGCGTGACCGGCACCGGATCGGGCTCCGGCTCGTCCAAGGTCGATACGTCGGACGGCGACAGTCCGGAGGACGACGAGTAGCCGCGCACCCGTGTGAACGAACTCACGCCCGGCTCGGGGAATCACGTCCGGGGAGGCCGTGGTTGGTGACGGAGTGTCTTCAGCCCCTGCCGATTCCGCAGCCCTGACCGTCGCCGACCGCGCGCCGGTTCCCCCGTCGGTGCGGCGGTGGGCCATCATCGCGCTGGCACTGGGCGGCTTCGGGATCGGTACCACCGAGTTCGTGGCGATGGGATTGTTGCCCAACATCGCCGGCACCCTGGGGATCAGTGAGCCCACCGCCGGTCACGTCATCTCGGCGTATGCCCTCGGGGTGGTGGTCGGAGCCCCGTTGATCGCTGCGCTCACTGCCCGCGTCCCGCGCCGGACCTTGCTCATCGGTCTCATGGTCGCGTTCACCGTCGGCAACCTCGTGACGGTGCTGGCACCGAGTTACGGCCTGTTGATGGCCGCGCGCTCTGTCGCCGGTCTGCCGCACGGCGCCTACTTCGGGGTGGCGGCTCTGGTCGCCGCGCACCTGGCCGGCCCGCGTGATCGTGCCAAGGCAGTGGGCAAGGTGATGCTCGGGTTGTCGGTGGCCAATGTCGCGGGTGTGCCGATGGCCACCTGGCTCGGTGAATCGCTGGGTTGGCGTTCGGCGTTCGCACTGGTGGTGGTCATCGGTCTGGCGACGATCGTGGCGCTGATGCGCAGCCTTCCGCCGCTGGCCGACATGCGGGTGACCAATCCCATGACCGAATTGGGCGCACTGGCCCGGCCGCAGGTGTGGTTCACCCTGCTGATCGGCGTGGTCGGGTTCGGCGGCATGTTCGCCTACTACACGTACTTGAACTCGGCGCTGACCACGGTGGCGGGTGTGCCGGTGTCGCTCGTACCGGTGGCGATGATGCTGTTCGGACTCGGCATGGTCAGCGGCAACATCGTCGGCGGCATTCTCGCCGACCGCAGCGTCCCGTTCGGCATCCTCGCCGGCCTCATCGCCACCTCGGTGTCCCTGGCGCTGTTCGCTTTGACCCTGCAGAACGCCTGGGCGGCAATGATCCTGAGCTACGCCATCGGTCTGTCGGGGGCATCGACGATCCCCGCACTACAGACCCGGCTGATGGACGTGGCCGACGACGCGCAGACGTTGGCGGCGGCGCTGAATCACTCCGCACTCAACATCGCCAATGCGGCAGGCGCCTGGCTGGGCGGCCTCGTCATCGCCGCGGGGCACGGATACCGGGCGCCGTCGATGATGGGTGCGGGGCTGGCGGTCGCGGGGATCGCGGTGTTGGGCTTGGCGCTGTTCACCGGGCGACGCCGCGGGCCCCGACCTCAGTCGATGGTCGGGGGTGTGGCGACCGTCTTGGACAGGTAGAGCTGTTCGCCGATGCGGTCCATCAGCTCGAGCTGGGTCTCGAGATAGTCGATGTGGTGTTCTTCGTCGGCAAGGATGTCCTCGAGGATCTTCGCGCTGGTGATGTCGCCCTTCGAGCGACACATCGTGGCGCCCGGGCGGAGCCGTTCGACGACCTCCATCTCGATGGCCAGGTCGGACTCGAACTGCTCGCGCAGCGTCTGACCGATGCGCAGGGGAAGGATCTTCTGATAATTCGGCAGCGCCTCGAGGAACAGGATGCGATCGGTGAGGATCTCCGCGTGCTGCATCTCCTCGATGGACTCGGCGCGGGTTTTGCTCGCGATCTCGGTGAGGCCCCAGTTGGCCTGCATCTTGGAATGCAGGAAATACTGGTTGATGGCGGTCAGCTCGCTGGTGAGCTGTTCGTTGAGCAGTGCGATCACTTCGTCGTCGCCGCGCATGACCGTTCCTCCGTTCACAGTGGTGAGATGAACGTAGCACGCCGAAAAGCCCCACGTTCGGCATCTGAACGTGAGGTTGTGGATTCGGCCGTCACACGACGGTGATCATGCTGCGGTGGTCGCGGTGGCGGTCCTTTCGGAGACGATCTGTGCGAGTCGCTCGAGGCATGTGCCGCAACCTTCACCGGCGCCGCATCGTTCGCCGATGGCGTCCACGGACATGGCGCCCGCTGAGCAGTGCTCGTGGACTTCGTCCTCGGTCACTGCGCGGCATATGCAAACGAACATCGGTTTCACCTCGAATCGGATCAGTTAGGCAAGGATTACATAAAGCGCTACCCATGGCAAGGGTTGCCTTACCTTTGGTACGGACGCACCAATTTCGCCGGTACCCTCGTGGCCGTGTCACTTGCCATCACCACTGTCAACGTCAACGGAATCCGCGCGGCCGTGAAACACCGTTCGGAACGCAACCGCGGCCTGCATGCCTGGCTGGCCGGCACCGAGTCGGACATCGTGCTGATGCAGGAGATCCGAGCCGATGCCGAGCAGGCCCACGAGGCGTTGGCGCCGGCGCTTGCCGACGGTTGGCAACTGGAGATGAGCGACTCGGTCGTCAAGGGGCACGCCGGTGTGGGCATTCTCAGCCGCCTGCCGATCGAGGCGGTTCGCGTCGGCTTCGGTGATACCGAGTTCGATCCCACCGGCCGATACCTCGAGGCCGATCTCGACGGGCCGTTGGGTCCGATGACCGTCGCCAGTGTGTATCTGCCGAAGGGTGCGGCGGCGACGTCGGAACCCAAGGATGTGCAGAAGTACGACGAGAAGGTCCGATTTCTCGATGGCTTCGGTCGACACCTCGACCGGTTGGCGCGTCGGCAGCGCCATGTGGTGATCGGCGGTGACTGGAACATCGCGCACTCCGAGGCCGACATCAAGAACTGGAAAGGCAATCGCAAGAGTCCGGGCTTTCTGCCCCACGAGCGTTCCTGGGTCGGCGATCGGCTGGGTGCGGGATGGTCGGATGTGATGCGCGAGCTGACACCTGGGCAGGCGGGTCCGTATACGTGGTGGTCGTGGCGCGGCAAGGCCTTCGACAACGACTCGGGGTGGCGCATCGATTACCAGCTGGCCAATCGACGACTGGCCCGGCATGCGGTCAAGACATGGGTGGACCGCGCCGACGCCTATGACCTGCGCTGGTCGGATCATGCACCGATGACCGTCGTCTACGACTGACCCGAGGTCGTCTGAGACACTGGACGTCATGAGCAGTGACGTCCCAGGGTCAGGCGCCGCGCGGCCGCGCGTGTTGTCGGGTATCCAGCCGACCAGTGATTCCTTCCATCTCGGCAACTACCTCGGTGCCGTTCGGCAATGGGTTGCGCTGCAGGACGATTTCGAAGCCTTCTACTTCATCCCGGACATGCATGCCATCACCGTCGCCTATGAGCCCGCGGTACTGGCCGAGCGGACCCGGCGCAGCGTCGCCCAGTTGCTGGCGGTCGGCGTGGACCCGGCGCGGTCCACGATCTACGTGCAGTCCCACATTCCCGAGATCGCGCAGTTGACCTGGGTGCTGTCCTGCATCACCGGTTTCGGTGAGGCCAGCCGGATGACGCAGTTCAAGGACAAGTCGGCCAAGCAGGGTGTCGACGCCGCCGGCGTCGGGCTGTTCACCTATCCGATTCTGATGGCCGCCGACATCCTGGCCTTCGACGTCGACCGCGTGCCGGTCGGCGAGGATCAGCGTCAGCACCTCGAACTTGCGCGAAACCTCGCGCAGCGCTTCAACTCTCGTTTCGGCAAGGTCCTCAAGGTGCCCGAGGCGCATATCGTGCGCGAATTCGCCAAGATCTACGACCTGCAGAACCCGACCGCGAAGATGAGCAAGTCGGCGGAGTCCGACCGCGGCCTGATCAATCTGCTCGACGAGCCCAAGCGCTCGGCGAAGAAGATCCGCTCCGCGGTCACCGACACCGACACCGAGATCCGGTTCGATCCGGACACCAAGCCCGGGGTGAGCAACCTGCTGACCATCCAGTCGGCGCTCGGTGGTACTCCGGTGGATGTCCTGGTCGACAAGTATCAGGGCAAGGGATACGGCGATCTCAAGGTCGACACCGCCGACGTGCTGACCGAGTTCGTGACCCCGCTACGGGGCCGGGTGGCCGAGTACATGGACGATCCGGCCGAACTCGACGCGATCCTCGCGAGCGGCGCCGAACGCGCGCGGTCGGTCGCTTCGGCGACACTTGCGGCCGTCTATGACAAAGTGGGTTTCCTGGCACCCGGCGGGTGATCAGTCACCGACCGGGCTGACCCCGCAACCCGACCGAGGAGGCGGCGCAGGTGAGTTCGGTGGTTGATTCGGCCAAAGGGGCCGTGGAGCGTGCGAAGAGCGGATTCGCCGCCGCCCGGGAGAGATGGACCTGGCTCGAACACCTCATCCAGACGGTGCAGCGCTACAACGATCGCCGGGGCAACCTCTACGCTGCTTCGATCAGCTTCAACGGCATCTTGGCGTTGGTCCCGATCGTGATGGTGGTTTTCGCGATCGCCGGTTTCGTTCTGGCCAGTCAGCCCGACCTGCTCGACGACCTGCAACGGGCCGTGGTGGAGAACATGCCCGAAGGGCTGGGCGATCAGGTCAGCGATCTCATCGACTCCGCGGTCGACCAACGCGCCGCTGTCGGCATCGTCGGTCTGGTCGGCGCCGCGTTCACCGGCATCGGTTGGATCTCCGGGGTGCGCACCGGCATGACCGAGATGTGGGGCGGACGAGTCAACCGCAACCCGGTGATGTCCAAGGTGTGGGATCTGGTGACCTTCGCCCTGCTGGGCATCGCCTTCGCGGGGACGATGGCGATCACCGCGCTGGGGAACTCGGGGCTGACCACCGAGGTTCTGTCCTGGGTCGGTCTCGACGACGCGGCGTGGGCGCCGGCCGTCGTTCGCACGGTTGCGATCGTGGTGTCGGTATTGGCGAGTTGGTTGCTGTTCACCTTCGTGATGTCGCGACTTCCCCTGGTGCAGCTACCATTTCGCAACACGATGAAGGCCGGTCTGCTCACCGCGATCGCCTTCGAGATCGTCAAGACGGTCGGCGGCATATACTTGGAGTCGGTGCTGAACGGGCCCGCCGGAGTGACGTTCGGTCCCATCATCGGCCTGCTGGTCTTCGCGTACCTGGCCTCGCGGATCGTGTTGTACGCCGCCGCCTGGTGTGCCACCGACGTGGCCAACGAGCCGTATCAGGTGACCGAGGAGGACGAGACACCGGCGCCGGTGCTGGTGTCGCCGAACTATCAGGTCAGCCCGGCACCGCGACCGACGACGCTGGTGGCGGTGGCGGGGATCGGTGCTGCCGCAAGCGCCGTCGTCGGTTGGCTGATGCGACGCTGAGCATCACCTTTTGGCGAACAGGCGTATCGCGAGGAGCGCCAACAGCACTGCCACGAGCGCGGCAACGAGACCGATCAGGATGCGGACCGACCAGCCTGCCGGATGGTCGGGTCCGGTCGCGGTGACCGTCCGCGGCGATGCGGTCGGGGTGGTGGTCGGAGTGGACGTTCGTGTCCCAGTGGCGGCAGAGTCGGCCACGGGGGTTGTCAGCGTGCCGATCTCGACGTTCGCAGGTGACCGGAATCCGTAGTCGAACAAAGCTTTCGTCTGGTCCCAGTACGAATTGGTGCCGACGGTCAGGCCGAACATCTCCACAACGAGGATTCGTCGTCCGTCCCGCTCGGTGACGCCCACATACGTCTTGCGGGCATCGTCGGTGTAGCCGGTTTTGCCGCCGATCATGCCCGGATATCCCTCGAGCAGAAGGTGATTGGACGTCTGCATCAGATACGCGGGATGATCCTTGTCGCCCGGGACATCGGGACGCTTCGGGTAACCGGGAAACCGGTAGCTCTCGAGCGCGACGATCGACTGGAACGTGGTGTCGGTCATCGCCTCCCGAAAGATCACCGCGAGGTCGTACGGCGACGACGACATTCCTGGCGCGTCCAACCCAGACGGTGACGCCGCGCGGGTGTCGAGCGCACCGAGCGCCTGCGCCTTGGCGTTCATCTTCGCGAGCGTCTCCTCGACGCCACCCAGTTGACGGGCGAGCGCGTTGGCGCAGTCGTTGCCCGAGACGACGAGCAGGCCGGTGAGCAGGTCGCGATTGGAGTAGTGGCCGCCCGGGCCCATCCCGCAGGAGTCGCCTTCGGTGCTCCATTCCGCCACGGTGGGCGTGATGACGGCGTCGAGGTCGAGCTCGTCGAGGACGACGAGGGCCAGGAGCACCTTGATCGTCGAGGCCGGCCGGTACCGACCGTGGGGGTCCTTGGCGGCGAGTACCGCTCCCGAGTCGAGGTCGGCGACCAACCAACCGGCCGACGTGAGCGCGGGCGGGATGGGTCCGGCGATCGGATCGGCGACGACACCGCAGTGCGCGAGTTGTTCACCGCCCACGGACGTCGCAGGAACCGGCAGCGGTGTGGGGGTCGGTGAACCGGGTGCGACCACCTCGGACTCGTCCACCGGAGGCGGGGTGCCCACCCGATAGGGGCAGTGATCGGTGATCGGGGTCGTCGCCATCGGAGCGGCGGCGGCCGGCCCGAACGTCCCGCCGGTCACCATCAGGCACAGTGCCGCGGCGAAGGCCGCGGCCAGACGCTTGCCGACACCCGCCGGCCTCCCCTCCGTCACCGGCAGGAGCCTACCAGCGGCCGCCTATCTGCTGATGGCGTCGGGTGGCGAGTTCTGGCGGGACGTCGCGGGTTGAGTAGGTCGAGGCGCTAGCCGCGGCCGTATCGAAACCTGGTTGGCCGGGGTCTCGATACGCTGCCTCGCCCAGGGGCTCGGCGGCTACTCGACCGGCGGTGGGTGGCCGGTGGTGGGGTGGCGTGGCGGCTACTCGACCAGCGGTTTGTGGCCGGTGGTGGGGTGGCTCGGCCGTTACTCGACCGGCGGTGGGTGGCCGGCTGCCAGCCACTCGTCGATCTGGGCGAGCACCGTGTCTCGGCGCTCCTGTGGTAGGAAACTCGCGGTCACCGAGTTGCGGGCCAGCTGGGCGAGTGTGTCGTCGGTCAAGGCGAACTGTTCGGCGACGGCGCGGAAGTTGTCGTCGACGTGGCCGCCGAAATATGCGGGATCGTCGGAGTTGATGGTCACCACGACGCCTGCCTCGATCAGGTGCGGCAACGGATGCGATGCGAGATCTGCGACCGTGCGCAGCCGCACATTCGACAACGGACACACCGTCAGCGGAATGCGGTGGGCCGCGAGCTGGGCCATCACACCTGGATCGTCGACGCTGCGGATGCCATGGTCGACGCGGTGCACCGCCAGTTCCTCGATCGCCTCGCGCACCGATTCCGGACCTGACTCCTCGCCGGCATGGGCCACCCGTCGCAGGCCGAGCGCGGCTGCCCGCGCGAACACTTCGGCGAACGGCGCGGCGGGATTGCCGATCTCGGCCGAATCGAGGCCCACGCCGACGATCGGCGCGGACATGTCCACGAGCTCGTTGAGTACCGCCGACGCCTCGGCGACCGGCCGGTCACGCAGAAAACAGGCGATGAGATCGGTGGTGACACCGAACTCCGCCCGCGCATCATCGAACCCGTCGACGAGTCCGCCGACGACGTCGTGCAGTGGCACGCCACGTGAGCGGTGGGCCTGCGGGTCGAAGAACACCTCCGCGTGCACGACTCCGGCCAGGTGCGCCCGCGCGCCGTATTCGTATGCGAGGCGAGCGAAGTCGTGGCGGCGACGGAGCACATCGAGGTTGGCGTAGTAGATGTCGAGGAACGATGACAGGTCGGCGAACACGTAGCGCTCACGTAGTGCCTCGGCATCGGGATACGGCAGTTCGATGCCCTGATCGTGCGCGAGTTCCACTACGAGATCGGGCTCCAACGTGCCCTCGATGTGCACGTGCAGCTCGACCTTGGGTAGTTCGCGAATCCGGGACATGCTCTACAGGAGCGTATATGCCTCAGTGAGTACCGAGCGCAAGATCTGCTCCATCTCGTCGAACTCCGCTTGACCGGCGATCAGTGGGGGAGCGAGCTGCACAACCGGGTCGCCGCGGTCATCGGCGCGGCAGTACAGCCCCGCGTCGAATAGGGCAGAGGACAGAAATCCGCGCAGGATGCGTTCGGACTCGACGGTGGTGAACGTCTCCTTGGTGGCCTTGTCCTTGACGAGTTCGATCCCGTAGAAATACCCCGCGCCGCGGACGTCACCGACGATCGGCAGGTCACCGAGCCGCTCCAGGGTCGCCCGGAATGAAGCAGCGTTGTTCTTGACGTGGTCGTTGAGGTGCTCCCGCTCGAAGATGTCGAGGTTGGCCAGCGCCACCGCAGCCGAAACGGGGTGACCGCCGAAGGTGTAACCGTGCGGGAAACTGGTGGTGCCGTCGCGGAACGGTTCGAACAGTCGATCGCTGGCGATCATCGCGCCGATCGGCGAGTAACCCGAGGTCATTCCCTTGGCGCAGGTGATGATGTCAGGGACGTAGCCGAAGTCGTCGCAGGCAAACATCGACCCGATGCGGCCGAACGCGCAGATCACCTCGTCGGAGACCAGCAGCACGTCGTAGGTGTCGCAGATCTCGCGGACCCGATCGAAGTATCCCGGTGGCGGTGGGAAGCAGCCGCCGGCGTTCTGGACCGGCTCAAGGAACACAGCGGCCACGGTGTCCGGGCCCTCGAACTCGATGGCCTCGGCGATGCGGTCGGCTGCCCACCGACCGAACTTCTTCGGATCGGTGGCCAACTCGCCGGTACCGAAGGGATCCGGCGCGCGGTAGATGTTGGTGTTGGGTACCCGGAAGGCGCCCGGCGTCAGCGGTTCGAACGCCTCCTTGAGCGCGGGCACACCGGTGATGGCGAGTGCGCCCTGTGGCGTGCCGTGGTAGGCCACCGAGCGCGAGATCACCTTGTGTTTGCCCGGTTTGCCGGTGAGCTTGAAGTACTGCTTGGCCAGCTTCCACGCGCTCTCCACGGCCTCGCCGCCACCCGTGGTGAAGAACACGCGATTGAGGTCGCCGGGTGCATGAGCGGCGAGCCGTTCGGCGAGTTCGATCGCCGGCGGGGTCGCGTAGGACCAGAGTGGGAAGAACGCCAGGTCCTTGGCCTGCCGCGCGGCGGCCTCGGCGAGCTCGTCTCGGCCGTGCCCCACCTGGACGACGAAGAGGCCGGCCAGGCCATCGAGGTAACTCCGGCCGCGGTCGTCGAAGATCCGCACTCCCTCACCGCGGGTGATGACCGGTGGCCGGATCGCGTCGCCGTGCCTGGCGAAATGTCCCCACAGGTGTGCGGCGCTGCGGTCGCCGAGCGACAGGGTGGCGGTGGGCTCGTCGGCCATGCTCATCGGGTTCCCCAATTGTATTGCTGTTTCACGAGTTTGAGATAGACAAGGGTCTCCGTGGCGTTGACCTCAGGGTGGGCTCGGACGTGTCGGTTCAGAATCTGCAGCAGGTGGTCGTCGTCCTCGCAGACCACTTCGATGAGGATGTCGAACGAGCCTGCTGTGAGCACCACGTAGTCGATCTCCGGACGGGTGGCGAATTGCTCTGCCAATGCTTCGGTGTCGCCGGTACACCGGACGCCGATCAGGGCTTGCCGGGAGAAGCCGAGGGTGAGCGGGTCGGTGACCGCGACCACCTGCAGCAGCCCGCTCTCGGTCAACTTCTGGACGCGGTTGCGAACAGCGGCCTCCGACAGGCCCACTGCTTTGCCGATCGATGCATACGAGGCGCGGCCGTCGGCTTGCAGCTGTTCGATAATTCTCTTCGCGGTGTCGTCGAGTGTGGGGAGAGCGGATTCGGCCACACCTACGATCCTGGCGGATTCAGTAGTAGAAAGCAACAGATCTCACGGAATTCGTAGTCCTCTGCGCCTTGCGACAAGCGATTCTGTCTTTGGAGCGCCCCGAACCGTGTTGTCAACTCATGTGGACGGCCGGTCATCGGGTCCGCAGTACGCCGTGGCATGTTGCCCCGAATGTGCGGTCTTCTCCCGAACCTTCACCGCGTTCACCCAGACCGCGCATCGGGCGAATCCGCCGGACGATTGGAAGACGGCGTCGATCCTCTGATGTCGTACCCGACTGGTGAACACCAGCGACGCAGAGTATCTCGCGGACGTCGGATCATGACGGGTGAGCGGGACACGGGTCTGGCTGCGCAGCGTGTTGTGGCTGTCGTACCAGGACGCCCCACTGTTGACCTCGCGGTCTGAGGTCAGCACCACGGTGATGCGGTCACCGGCACCCGGGTGGCGCGGGGATGCTTGGGCGTGCGGCGAACCGACGGTGATCGCGACGCCCGGGCCGATGACGAGCCCGATGCAGACCAGTGCACCGACGGCCAGTGAATGTGTGCGGCTCATGGTGATTGGACGCATCAGGGGTGCGATCGGTTCCACCGACGACGATGCCCCTCCTCGAGAACCGAGGAGGGGCATCGTCGGGGCTGCAGATAGGTCTATCTGCTTCTGAGGGCCGGATCGGCCGTCAGCAGGTCAACGCGAGAACATCAGCGCACGTTTGACCTCTTGGATTGCCTGGGTGACCTGGATGCCGCGGGGGCACGCCTCGGTGCAGTTGAAGGTGGTCCGGCAGCGCCACACACCATCCATGTCGTTGAGGATGTCGAGACGCTCGACCGCACCCTCGTCGCGGCTGTCGAAGATGAAACGATGCGCGTTGACGATGGCGGCGGGACCGAAGTAGCTTCCCTCGTTCCAGAACACCGGGCAGCTGGTGGTGCAGCAGGCGCACAGGATGCACTTGGTGGTGTCGTCGAAGCGGGCACGGTCGGCCTGGCTCTGGATACGTTCCCGGGTCGGCTCGTTGCCCGACGCGATGAGGAACGGCTTGATCGCGCGGTAGGCATCGAAGAACGGCTCCATGTTCACCACGAGATCCTTCTCGACCGGCAGGCCCTTGATGGGCTCGACGGTTATGGTGAGCTCCTTGGATGTGTCCTTCGGGAGCATGTCCTTCATCAGCAACTTGCAGGCCAGGCGGTTGACGCCGTTGATGCGCATCGCGTCGGACCCGCACACGCCGTGGGCGCAGCTGCGTCGGAACGTCAGGGTGCCGTCCAGGTAACCCTTCACGTACAGCAGCAGGTTGAGCAACCGGTCGGTCGGCAGCGCCGGCACCCGGAAGCTCTCGAATCCCTGCGCGTCCGGGTTCTCCGGATTGAACCGGTAGATCTTCAACGTGACCATGGTGGCCTCGTCGGGCACCGGGGGCAGCGGCGGCTCGTCGGCGGATGGGGTGGGGTTCTCCATGATCGCTGTCATCAGTACTTACGCTCCATCGGCTCGTAGCGGGTCTGCACGACGGGCTTGTAGTCCAGCTCGATGTCCGCGAGAAGGCCCTCGCCCTTCTTGTACGCCATGGTGTGGCGCATGTAGTTGGTGTCGTCGCGGTCGGGGTAGTCCTCGCGGGCGTGACCGCCGCGTGACTCCTTGCGATTGAGCGCGCCGACCACGGTGACCTCGGCCATCTCCAAAAGGAAGCCGAGCTCGATCGCCTCGAGTAGGTCGCTGTTGAAGCGCTTGCCCTTGTCGTGAACGCGGATGTGGTTGTAGCGCTCCTTCAGTGCGTGCACGTCGGTGAGTGCCTGCTTGAGCGTCTCCTCGGTACGGAACACCGACGCGTTGTTGTCCATCGTCACCTGCAACTCGGTGCGGATGTCGGCGACGCGCTCATGGCCGCGTTCGCTGAGCAGCACCTCGAGCCAGTCGTCGACCATCTTGGTCGGCGTCTCGGGCAGTTCGATGAAGTCGGCCGACGTGGCGTAGTCGGCGGCGGCGATACCGGCCCGCCGGCCGAACACATTGATGTCGAGCAGCGAGTTGGTGCCCAGCCGGTTCGCGCCGTGCACCGACACACAGGCGCACTCGCCGGCCGCGTAGAGGCCGTGCACCACGGTGTCGTTGTCGCGCAGCACCTGACCCTCGATGTTGGTCGGGATGCCACCCATAACGTAGTGGCAGGTCGGGTACACCGGGACGTACTCGGTGACCGGGTCGACACCGAGGTAGGTGCGGGCGAACTCGGTGATGTCGGGCAGCTTCTCGTTGAGGACGTCCTCGCCGAGGTGGGTGACGTCGATGTAGACGTAGTCCTTGTTGGGCCCGGCGCCGCGGCCCTCGAGCACCTCGAGCACCATCGATCGGGCGACGATGTCGCGGGGTGCGAGGTCCTTGATGGTGGGGGCGTAGCGCTCCATGAAGCGTTCGCCGTCGGCGTTGCGCAGGATGCCACCCTCACCACGCACGGCCTCCGAGATCAGGATGCCGAGTCCGGCCAGGCCGGTCGGGTGGAACTGATGGAACTCCATGTCCTCCAGCGGCAATCCCTTGCGGAAGACGATGCCCATGCCGTCGCCGGTGAGCGTGTGGGCGTTGGAGGTGGTCTTGTACATCCGGCCCGAGCCGCCGGTGGCGAACACGATTGACTTGGCGTGGAAGACGTGGATCTCGCCGGTGGCCAACTCATAGGCGACCACACCATTGGCCACCATCTCGCCGTCTTCGTTTTCACCGAGGCAGATGTCGAGCGCGTAGAACTCGTTGAAGAATTCGACGTCGTGCTTGACGCAGTTCTGATACAGCGTCTGCAGGATCATGTGGCCGGTGCGGTCGGCGGCGTAGCAGGCACGTCGCACCGGCGACTTGCCGTGATCTCGGGTGTGTCCGCCGAATCGGCGCTGATCGATCTTGCCCTCGGGGGTGCGGTTGAACGGCAGCCCCATCTTCTCCAGATCCAGGACCGCGTCGATGGCTTCCTTGGCCATCACCTCGACGGCGTCCTGATCGGCGAGGTAGTCACCACCCTTGACGGTGTCGAAGGTGTGCCACTCCCAGTTGTCCTCTTCGACGTTGGCCAGCGCGGCGCACATGCCACCCTGTGCTGCGCCGGTGTGGCTGCGGGTGGGGTAGAGCTTGGTCAGCACCGCTGTCCGCGCACGTGGCGCGGATTCGATGGCGGCGCGCATGCCGGCCCCGCCGGCACCCACGATGACTACGTCGTAGCGATGTTCCTGCATCAGTTTCGTCAGTCTCCTCAGCCGACGTTGTTCACGTCGAAGGTCAGCAGTGCGTAGGTGCCGAGCACCAGCACCAGGATCATCGAGATGCCCAGCAGGACGTTCAGCCAGAACCGGGTGGAGTCCTTGCGTGAGTAGTCGGCGATGACGGTGCGGACGCCGTTGCCGCCGTGCAGCTGGGCCAGCCACAACATGCTGAGATCCCAGATCTGCCAGAAGGGTTCCTTCCAACGCGCGGCGACGAACGAGGCGTCGATGCGGTGCACGCCGTCGTCCCAGGCGAGCATGATGAACATGTGACCGATGGTCAGGATGATCAGCGCGAGCCCGGAGAAACGCATGAACAGCCACGCATACTTCTCGAAGTTCCCGCCTTTGCGCATCCGCGGTGCGCGGGGATTGTCCAGGCTTGCCGGACGGTCGTAGTCGGTGCCCAGCGTCTTCGCGGCACCCGGAGTTGCTTGCGATGCAGTCATCAGGTGCCTCCTAGAACGAGTGGGTGATCAGGATCTGCAGCAGACGGACCGCACCCGCGCCGAAGACTATGACGAACAGGGTCAGGATCACCCACAGCATCTGCCGCTGATACTTGGGGCCCTTGGACCAGAAGTCGACCAGGATGATCCGCACACCGTTGAACGCGTGGTAGACCACACACGCGACCAGCGCGATCTCCATGAGTCCGATGATCGGCGTCTTGTACGTCTCGATGATCTCGGAGTACTTGTTGGGATCGATGCGGATGACCGCGGTGTCCAGTACATGGACGAAGAGGAAGAAGAAGATGGTGACACCGGTGATGCGGTGCAGCACCCACGACCACATGCCTGGGTCGCCTCGATACAGGGAGCGTTTGCGCACCGGCTCTGGTGCTACCTCGGTGGGGGTGCTCATCGCGAAATTGGCCTCCAACAGCGTCGATGGATGTGCCGAGTCGGCATTATCAGGCTCGGCCGTGGACCCATGCATGAGACTCTAAACCTATGCTGAGGCCGGGCGTAAATTGCCCGAACAGATTTGGGCGACAACTGATCTCGAATTAGGTATGCCTTACCAAGGTTATTGGTCGTATCCGGGGTCACATCTTGCTCGCCCGTACCGATTGTGAGGAGCCTGTCGTGTCTGTCGACGTGGACTGGAAACTGTTGCGGGACAACGCTGAAGCCATGATCGAACGGGCGTATGCGCCATACTCGGGCTTCCCGGTGGGTGCGGCCGGCCTGACATCGGACGGACGTGTGGTGCTGGGCTGCAATGTGGAAAATGTCTCATATGGTCTCGGCATCTGCGCAGAGGTCGCCCTGGTCGCGCACCTGGTCGCGACCGGTCGACAGCCGCTGGTCGCGGTGGCGGTGTGCGATGCCCGCGGGGCGATCCTGATGCCGTGCGGACGCTGTCGGCAGGTATTGCTCGAACACGGCGGGGCCGGGCTGCTGGTGGACCATCCCAGCGGGCCGCGGCGCCTGGCAGAGCTGTTGCCCGATGCGTTCGGGCCCGAGGATCTGGAGGCGGCGCGATGAGTGACCAGGACGTCACGACCGAATCGTGGCCCGAGGACGCAGAGGTCATCGACACGATCTCGGTGATCCGGACCAAACGTGACGGTGGGGAGTTGTCCGACGCCCAGATCGACTGGGTCATCGATCGCTACGCCGCGGAGCACCGCGACGTCGTTGACGAACAGATGTCGGCGTTGTTGATGGCGATCCTGATCCGGGGTATGTCGCGCCGCGAGATCGCCCGCTGGACCCAGGCGATGGTCGACACCGGGCGCCGGATGGATTTCACCGGGCTGCGCCGCGACGGCCAGCAGCTGACCACCGTCGACAAGCACTCCACCGGCGGGGTGGGGGACAAGATCACATTGCCGTTGGCGCCACTGGTGGCGTCCTACGGTGTGGCGGTTCCGCAACTGTCTGGGCGTGGGCTCGGCCACACCGGCGGCACGCTGGACAAGCTGGAGTCGATCGCGGGCTGGCGTGCCGATGTCGGTCCAGACGAGATGGTCGATCAGCTCGAGCGGGTCGGTGCGGTGATCTGCGCGGCGGGCCGTGATCTGGCACCGGCCGATCGCCGGCTCTACGCGCTTCGTGATGTCACCGCGACGGTGGAGTCGATTCCGCTGCTGGCGAGTTCGATCATGTCGAAGAAGATCGCCGAGGGCACCGGTGCGCTGATCCTGGACGTCAAGTTCGGCAGCGGGGCCTTTCTGAAGACCGAGCAGCTCAGCCGGGAACTGGCCGAGACGATGGTCGAGCTCGGTGAATCGGCCGGGGTCACCACCCGCGCGCTGCTCACCGACATGAACACGCCGTTGGGGCTGACCGCGGGCAATGCGCTCGAGGTGGCCGAGTCGGTCGAGGTGCTCGCGGGTGGCGGCCCGGATGATGTGGTGCAGCTGACTGTGGCGCTCGCCAGGGAGATGCTCGACGCGGCGGGGCTCGGCGAGGTGGACCCGGCGGTCAACCTCGCCAACGGCAAGGCCATGGATGTGTGGCGGGCGATGGTGGCCGCCCAGGGCGGCGACCCGGATGCGCCGCTGCCGGTCGCCGACCACACCGACACCGTCACGGCCGAGCACTCGGGCGTGGTCGTCGGTCTCGACGCCTGGGATGTCGGGATCGCGGCGTGGCGTCTCGGAGCGGGACGTGCGGTGCCGGGTGCGGCCGTGCAGGCCGAGGCGGGCGTCACCATCCACGCCAAGCCCGGGGATCGGGTGCGTCGGGGCGATCCGCTGTTCACTCTGCACACGCAGACCGCCGAACGGTTCGCGCCGGCGCGGGCCGCGTTGCGCGCCGCGGTCACGGTGGGCGACGCGCCGGGCGAGCCCGCGCCCCTGATCGTCGATCGCGTTACCGTCGGTGCATGACGACCGCGCAAGTGCCCGCTTCGAATCGGGCGACCGACCTCGGGCCGGGACGGCCGCTGGATCTGCCCAACATCAGGCTGGCCCCGAAGGTGCTGCTGCACGACCATCTCGACGGCGGTCTACGACCGAGCACGGTGCTCGAATTGGCGCGGGAAACCGGGTATGGCGAGCTGCCGGCCGACGATCCGGACGAACTCGCCGAATGGTTTCGCGACGCGGCCGACAGCGGCTCACTGGAGCGCTATCTGGAAACGTTCGCGCACACAGTCGCCGTGATGCAGACGCCCGCCGCGCTGACCCGGGTGGCCCGCGAGTGCGTCGAGGACCTCGCGGCCGACGGGGTGGTGTATGCCGAGGTGCGCTATGCGCCCGAACAACACCTCGAACAGGGTTTGACGCTCGACGAGGTGGTCCAGGCAGTACTCGACGGATTCGCGGCAGGTGAGCGGGAAGCGGCCGAGGCGGGACGCCCGATCATCGTGCGATGCCTGGTCACCGCGATGCGTCATGCCGCGCGGTCGCGCGAGATCGCGGAGTTGGCGGTGCGTTTCCGCGACGCCGGCGTCGCGGGTTTCGACATCGCCGGGGCCGAGGCGGGCAATCCGCCGACGCGGCATCTCGATGCGTTCGAGTTCATGCGGGCCAACAACGCTCCGTTCACCATTCACGCCGGCGAGGCGTTCGGTCTGCCGTCGATCCATGAAGCGATCGCGTTCTGCGGTACCGACCGGCTCGGTCATGGTGTGCGGGTCATCGACGACATCGTGCTGCCTCCTGGCGCGGACCTCACCGCAGAGAGCTTCACCGGTGCCGAGCTCGGGCAAGTTGCCGACATCGTCCGCGACAAACGCATCCCATTGGAGTTGTGTCCCAGCTCCAATGTGCAGACCGGAGCTGTCGCCTCGATGGCCGATCATCCGTTCAACGTGCTGGCCCGCCTTCGTTTCCGGGTCACGGTGAACACCGACAACCGGTTGATGAGCGACACCACGATGAGCAAGGAGTTCTTGCGGCTCGCGGAGCAGTTCGGCTACGGCTGGGCCGATTTCGAACGGTTCACGGTCAACGCGATGAAGTCGGCGTTCATCCACTTCGACGAACGACTCGCGCTGATCGACGACGTGATCAAGCCGGGGTATGCGGTCCTGCTGGGTTGACCCTTCGTGACGCTCGCAAGCTCGCTCCTCAGGGATTGGGGTGGGCATCTGCTCCCTGAGGAGACCCGGAGCGCTAGCGCTAGCGGAGGGTCGTCACGAAGGGTCGCTCAGCCCTTCTTGACCAGACGGCCCTCGAAGTCGTGCACCAGGGCGCGCCATGCCTCCGACTCGTTCTCGAACGGGGGGCTCGGCGCCATCCGCTTGGGATCCGGGTTGATGGCGTAGTCCACGAACCATCCCAGCGGGGTGGTCGATCCGAGGGCTTCGCTCACCGAGTCGTCGTCGGCGTAGTCGGCCGCGTCGGAGAGCAACTCCACTGCGAGGTCGAGTTGGTTGCGGTCCATCCGGCGCGGTCCGTCGGCGATGTCGTCGGCGAGACCGGGCAGCACGTAGACGTTGTCGTCGATGACGTCGAACTCCAGCGACCCGTCAGTGGCTCCAGTGCGCACATCCTCGAACGTCGACAGGTCAGCGAGGTCGTGATCATCGGAGTCCGCGAGGAATCGGCTCAGCGAACGCGGCGAGGTGAAGACGAAAATCTTGCCGTTCGCCCCGAGGAAGACCGGGTCATCGCCGAGATAGCAACGCAGCGAGAGATATTCGTCGGCGTCGGTGACGATCCGGATCGGGTCGATGCCGACGCCTGCCCAGAAGTCGTCGTCGATCTCATCGTCGCTGTCGACCTCGTCGTCGGCATTCTCGGCACTGTCGTCGTCGGACTCGTCGCTGTCGTCGGACTCGACGGTGTCGTCGCCGTTGGTGCTCTCGACGAGATCCAGGTCATCATCGTCGGGTTCGTCTTCGTCCTCGGCGGACGCGGCAGCTTCGAGTTCGGCTTCGGCGGTCTCGACCGCGGACCGGTCGACCTTCGGGGTCGTGATGACATCGTCGATGGCGTCGATGACGTCGTCCCAATGCTTGGCGATGAGCCGACCGATGCGAACCCACAGATCCACGCCTTCGCGACCCTCGAAGTTGCGGGTTCCAGTGGTCACCGCACCCAGGATCGGGTTGCCGTTGAAGAACTTGGTGATGATGGTGAGTTCGCAGACCTCGCCGAGGATGCGAACGATCTCGAGCGCATCCTCTAGCTCCGCGATGACCTCGGGATTGGGATCCTCGGCAGCCAGTTCCGGCACACCGACGAGGTCGTAGCTGTGCCGGTCGTCGGGAACGAGTTCGTCGGCCTGCAGGCCCGCGACGGTCTCCCACGCCGGGTGGTCGACGAGGTCGTTGTCGTCGTCGGTGCGGATGAAGGCGGCCAGTTCGGCGACACCGGGGAATCCGTAGAGGTCCTCGTCGAGTCCGAGGAAGGCCTCCCACTCGTCGTCGCCCTCGCGCCACCGGGGTGCCCAGAGGGTGAAACTGTTTCCGTCGGTGAGTCCGAGCTCGATGGGGACAATGTCTCCGGCCATGAGGACACAGCGTACTGATCGGACCTGTGAACTCCGGTAGCGGCCCCGCGACGGTCCGGTGAACGGCCGGAGCGCGAGCGGTCGCCGGGCCGGGGTCGTCGATGTGGTCAGTGCGCGAGGTCCGGCCACCCGGGCTTCCGCCCGGCCGACCACGGTCGAGTGGGCGCCGTTTCGTATCGAGTGGGCGTATGAGCCAGATCAGCGTGGACGGAAGAAGCCCTGGAAACCCTGGCCGGCGTTCGTCGTGCGTAGCGGCGACGTCTGGACGGGGTCTCCGGCCTCGACGAGTTGGTTGTTGCCCACGTACATCGCCACATGGCCGTCCCAGACGGCCAGGTCACCGGGTTGCAGTTCGGACTGGCCGACCGCGACACCGGCCATGTCCTGATCTTGGGCGAGGCGGGGGAGTTCGACGCCGGCCTGACGATAGGCCCACTGGGTGAAACCGCTGCAGTCGAAACCGTCCGGTGTGGTGCCACCCCAGACATAGGGGACGCCGCGTTGACTCAAAGCGGCGCGCACCGCCTTCGCTGCTCGTTCGTTCGGGGCGTGTGCGATCGATCCGTCCGGCAATCGGATGGCCACCCCGGTGCCGTCGTTGGCGGACGGCGACGGCACCGAAGCCGGGGCCTCGGTCCGACCGATCGCCATCATCCGGTCAATGTCGGATCGGAGGTCGTACTGTGTGCGCGCGACGATCTGCATGCCGCGCTGGACGTGGTCGAGTGCCACCGGCAGGATCATCGCGATGCCCTGTGGACTGAACAGCGCGGGTCCGAGCGCCGCGGCCAGCGACTGGAAGGAGTCGATCAACGCATTCAGCTGATCGGCGGCAACCTTCACCTTCGCGCTGGCCTGCTCGATGAGCTCGGCGATCTCGGCGCTGTCATCAGTGGTCTCGATCATCGTTCGATGTGTCCGATGAGCCGCGTCGACGGCACCGTCGGCGCCCGTGCCCAACCAATCGGTGGCGACCCGGTTGGTGGCCGCGACCGATTCCCGGCGCGTGTGGTCGAGTGACCCCACCGAACTGCGCAGCCGATCAGCCGGGTTGTCGGGCGGCAGGATGCCGGTGCCGAGGGCGGTGATCATGATGCGTAGCGGCTCGATGATGATCTCGATGGTCAGCATCAGAGATACAGCCCCTCCGTGTGATTCCCGATGTCCCGCGGCTTGTCGGTGGGTGGCCGCGACAACCAATGGCCGGCTCGAGCGTCGGCGTCGAGGTAGACGGTCGCGGCGCTGTCGGTGATGTCGCCCTGCTCGCCGTGACGCGTTGCCAACGTGTCGAGGCGACGCGCGCGGGTGTCGAGTGTGTAGGCGGCCGCGACCAGGAAATCGGCGCCGATGACGCCGAACGTGTCGGTGAGGTCGCCCACCTCGCCTCGCTGGGCGTTCGCGTGCGCTCGCACCACGTCGGCCGCGGTGTGCTGGTCTCGGGCGTAGTCGGCCAACGAGGGGGTATGGACGGAGACATCGGTCATGTTTGTTGGACGCACGGATACCGCTTTCGGTTCCACCGGAGTCCCGGACACACCATTAAGGTGATCGTCATGCAGGTACAGATCGTCGACCATCCATTGGCGGCCGCTCGACTGACCACGATGCGCGACAAGACCACCGACAACGCGGCGTTCCGCGGAGCGTTGTCGGACCTGACCCAGATGCTGGTGTACGAGGCGCTGGCGGGGGCACCGAGCGTGACGGTACCCATCGAGACGCCGCTGACCGCCCACGAAGGATCGCGGCTGGCGACTCCTCCGCTGCTGGTACCGGTGTTGCGCGCCGGTCTCGGCATGGTGGAGCAGGCACACGCGATGGTGCCCGAGGCGCACGTCGGTTTCGTCGGGGTGGCGCGCGACGAGACCACCGCGCAACCGGTGCCGTATCTGGAATCACTGCCCGGCGACCTGTCGGGATTGCCGGTGTTCGTGCTCGATCCGATGCTGGCGACCGGCGGTTCGATGCTGCACACGATCGAGCTCTTGGTGGCGCGCCATGCCACCGATATCACCGCGGTGTGCGTGGTGGCGGCGCCAGAGGGGGTTGCCGCGCTGGAGAAATCCGGTCACCCGGTGCGTCTGGTGGTCGCTGCCGTCGACGACGGCCTCAACGACGTCGCCTACATCGTGCCCGGCCTCGGCGATGCCGGGGACCGCCAATTCGGGCCACGCTGACACCGGTCGACTGAGCGGTCCCGCGCGAACTGATCGGCGGGAGTGAGGTGAACGTTAGGAATTCCGCGACGTTCACCTCACACGGCAGTGCCCGAGCGCCGTGTCGGCTCAGGCGGCGACCGCCGCCCATCGCCCGGCCGCACGCCGCACCACCACATCATGCTCGAAACAAGTGCTGATCGTCGTCGAGGTCAGGGCCTCATCGACCGCTCCGGCGGCGATCACCTGGCCATCGCGCAGCAACATCGCGTGACTTGTGCTGGCCGGTAGATCTTCGAGGTGATGGGTGACCAGCACACTGGCCAGGCCGGGTACCTCGGAGCGGAGCTGGTCGATACCGGTCAGCAGCTTCTCGCGCGCCGCAAGATCCAGGCCGGTCGCAGGTTCGTCGAGCAGCAGCAACGCCGGGCGCGGCATCAGTGCCCGCGCGATGAGGGTCCGGCCCCGTTCGCCCTGACTCATCACCGGCCACAGCGATTCGCGGCGGGTGGTCATGCCCAGCAGCTCGAGAAGCTCGTCGGCGTGACGGTGCTCGTCGACGGTGTAGTCGTGCCGACGGTCGAGCTCGGGGGTGTTGGTCAGGCCGGTGAGCACCACCTCGTGGGCCGTGAGCGGTACGTCGATGCGCCAGCGCGGATCCACATGGCCGATGTGGGTGCGCAGTTGACGCATGTCCACCCGTCCCAACCGCCGACCCAGTACGTCGACGGTGCCGGCGGTGGGGTGGCCGCGGGCGCCGAGGATCGTCATCAGCGTCGACTTACCGGCCCCGTTCGGGCCGAGCAATGCCCAGTGCTCGCCATGCGCCACGCGCAGACTCACGTCGTGCAGCAGGGGGCGGCCCCCGCGGATCACATCGATGTTCGCGGCGTCGAGTAGTGGTTCGGGGGAGGACACCAGCCCACCGTAGCCAGGCGATCGATCCCGACTCAGCGCGGGAGGTCGGCGATGACGTCAACGGCGAGCGCATGCAACCGCGCGGATGTCGCGGCCACGTCGGACTCGCGCGGCTCGGCAACCAGTTCGAGGTAGTACTTGAGTTTGGGTTCGGTCCCGGAAGGCCGCACCATCACGCGTACTGAGGTCTCGGGATCGTTTGCGGCACCGGACAGTTCGACGGCATTGGTGTTTAGGTGATCCTGTCGGGTGGCGTAGTCGACGCTCGTGACGCTGATCCCGGCGAGGGTCGTCGGGGGATGTGTGCGCAGCCCCGCCATGATGTCGGCGATCCGGTCGAGGTCGGTGACCCGGATCGAGTGCTGGGTGGTCACATGAACTCCGTGTTCGACGAACAGTTCATGCAGCGCTGTCGCGAGATCGGAACCGGCGCTGACCCGTTCGTGGGTGAGTAGTGCCGCGACCACCGATGCGCTGATCCCGTCCTTGTCGCGCACGGCGACTGGATCGACACAGTGGCCGATGGCCTCCTCGTACGCGTAGAGCAGCGGTTCACCTGCGCGGACGAGCCATTTGAAGCCGGTGAGGGTCCTCGCGTACCGGGCGCCGGTAGCCTCGGCCACGGCCTGCAACAGTGACCCGGACACGATCGTGCCCGCCACGACGGGTGCGTCGAGATCGGTGGCCGCGAGCAGATGCCTGCCCAGCAGGGCGCCGGTTTCGTCGCCGGTGAGCATCCGCCAGCTGCCGCCGATACGAGCGCCGAGCGCGCATCGGTCGGCGTCGGGGTCCAACGCGATGGCGAGGTCGGCGTCGACGTCGGCGGCGAGTGCCAGGAGCCGATCGGAGGCCCCGGGTTCCTCGGGGTTGGGAAAACGCACGGTGGGGAAGTCGGGATCGGGTGCGAACTGCTCGGGCACCACCTCGACGTCGGTGAACCCGGCCCGGCGCAGAGCGGTGAGCGCCAGCGCGCCGCCCACACCGTGCATGGCCGTCAGCGCGATCCGAACCGGCGACCGTGGTACCCGTCCGAAGCGGTTCGTCAGCCGGGTCAGATACCGCTCGGTGTTGGCGGCCGCCCACGGATCATCGGCGGACACAGTCGTCCGGGGCACGGTGTTGGCCGGCGCGGCCGTCGCGATCAGCCGCTCGATCTGCGTGTCGTCTGGCGGGATCAGCTGGGCGCCACCGGACACGAAGACCTTGTACCCGTTGTCGGCCGGCGGATTGTGTGAGGCGGTCACCGCGATCGCCGCGGACGCACCGAGATCCCGGCAGCAGAACGCGATGAGTGGAGTGGGGGTGGTCCCCGGTAGCCGCACCACATCGAATCCCTGCGCCGCGAGCACCTCGGCGCAGGCATCTGCGAAGTCGGCCGACCCGTGGCGGGCATCGCGGCCCACCACTACCCTCGACCCGGCGTGCCCGCCGTCGATGAGCCAGCGTCCGAGCGCGACGGTCGTCCGCACGATTACTGCGACGTTCATCCCGGATGGCCCGGCCCGGACCGGTCCACGCAAGCCGGCGGTGCCGAAATGCAATGTGTGGGAGAACCGCTCGGTCAACTCGGCGGGTGTCAGCGCACGCAGCTCGGCGCGGGTGCGCGGATCGGGGTCGGCGGCGATCCAGGCCTGCGGATCTGATGTCGGCGGATCGGACGCCGCCTGTGGATCGGACACCCCTTGCGAATCCTGTGGATCAGGTACAGACATGGCGTGTCAGAGTTCGGCGATGATCGACGCCAGTAGCTCGCCCATCCGGGTCGCCGAGGCACGCCCCACCTCGAGTACCTCGGTGTGGCTGAGCGGTTCACCGGTGATGCCGGCAGCGAGGTTGGTCACCAGCGACATGCCCAGCACCTGCAGGCCCGCGGCACGCGCGGCGATCGTCTCGTGCACAGTGGACATCCCGACGAGATCGGCGCCCAGGGTGCGCAGCATCCGGATCTCGGCGGGCGTCTCGTAATGCGGACCGGGTAGCCCTGCATAGACACCGTCGGACAGTGACGGGTCGGTGCGTCGGGCGATCTCCCGCAATCGCGGCGCGTAGGCATCCACCAGGTCCACGAACTGCGCGCCCCGCATCGGAGACCGAGCGGTGAGATTGAGGTGATCGGCGATGAGGATCGGCTGACCGACCTTCATGTCGTCGCGTAGTCCGCCAGCCGCGTTGGTCAAGACGATGGTGTGCGCGCCTGCCGCTGCGGCGGTGCGCACGGGGTGGACCACGCGGGCCAGGTCGTGCCCCTCGTAGGCATGAATTCGGCCGAGCAGGATCAGCACGCGACGATCACCCACACGCACAGAGTGAACCGTTCCGCCGTGCCCCGCGGCCCGCGGTGCGCTGAAACCGGGAATGGACGCCATCGGCACGCTCGCGATGGGGCGGCCGAAGGCGTCGGCGGCCGGGGCCCAGCCGGAACCGAGGACCACCGCCACGTCGTGGGCGGCGCAATCGGTCTCGGCGGCGATGGTCGCGGCCGCGGCGATTGCGGCCGCGTCGGCGTCGGCTGTGGGGTCCATGGCCCCAACCCTAGTGCCCGACGATAAAGTCCCTACATGCCGTTTCTCAGTTCTGTAGGCGATGTCACCGAGCTCTATCTGGGCACCGAAGGGGTCGAGCTCGACGAGTCGAACCCGGAGAACCGGTTCCGTCTCGACTGGCTGACGACGGTCGAGAACGCGCTCGCCGAGGTCGCCGCGGAACCGACCCGGCCGCTGATCATCACGGCCACCGGCAAGTACTTCACCAACGGACTCGACACCGACCACATCCTGGCCGAGCCCAAGGCGTTGCCCGACTACCTCGACCGCGTGCACGCGCTGTTCAGCACACTTCTCACGTTGCCGGTGCCGACCGTCGCCGCGATCAACGGTCACGCCTTCGGTGCCGGGGCGATGTTCGCCCTGTGCGCCGACCACCGTCTGATGCGCACCGAACGCGGGTTCTGGTCACTGCCCGAGGTCGCGCTGGGTATGCCGTTCCCGTTGGGGATGAGTTCGTTGCTGCGTACCCGCCTCGCCGATCCGGTGGCCACCGAGGCGATGCTGACCGCGCGGCGCTACTCGGGCGAACAGGCACGTGCCGGTGGCATCGTCGAGGAAGCCGTCGACATCGACTCCCTGCTCGCCCGGGCGCGGGAGGTGGCTGCCGAGCGTGCACCGTTGGCGGGCCCCAATCTCGGTGAGGTCAAACGCAACCTGCGTCAGCCACTGATCGCTGACCTGCAGATCGCGTATCCGCGGAGGGCACTGTGAGGTTCTCGCGATGGCCGTGAGCGAACGCGGAATCCGGCCGGCGGCGCCACGCGACGTCATCGACGCCTGGTGGGCCGCGCACCGCGACGACGTGGTGCGGTGGCGCCGGGAGATCCACGCCCACCCGGAGTTGTCCCGCCAGGAGGTCAACACCACCGAACTGGTGATGGCCGAGTTGACCGCGGCGGGTCTGACCCCGCGTCGACTACCGCTGGGCACCGGCGTGGTCTGCGACATCGGCGGGGACGAGATGCCGCGGGTCGCGCTGCGCGCGGACATGGACGCGCTGCCGATCACCGAGCACACCGGTCTGGCCTTCAGTTCCACCGTGGAGGGTGTGTGCCACGCCTGCGGACATGACGCCCACACGGCGATCCTGATCGGCGTCGCCAAGTTGTTGGCGACGGTCGACGACCTGCCGGTCGGTGTCCGACTGATCTTCCAGGCGGCCGAGGAGGTCATGCCCGGAGGTGCGCTCGACGCGGTGGCGGCCGGAGTGATGACCGGCGTGGGACGGATCTTCGCGCTGCACTGCGATCCGAAACTACCGGTCGGTTCGGTGGGGCTGCGGGCGGGCGCCCTCACCTCGGCGGCCGATCACATCGATCTGCAGCTGCATTCGGCCGGTGGGCACACCTCGCGGCCCCATCTGACGGGCGACCTCGTCTATGCGATGGGGACGGTGATCACCGGGCTACCCGGAATCCTGTCGCGGCGCCTGGATCCGCGGTCGGGCACCGTGATGGTGTGGGGTGCGGCGAATGCGGGCACTGCACCCAACGCCATCCCGCAGGAGGGGCGGCTGCTGGGTACGGTCCGGACCGGTGACCACGAGAGCTGGGCGCTGCTCGAACCACTGGTGCGCAGCGTGATCGGCGAGCTGCTGGCGCCGCTGGGGGTCCGCTACGACCTGTCCTATTTCCGAGGTGTGCCGCCTGTGGTGAACGACGAACAAGCGATCGCCGCGATGCGGGCCGCGGTGGCGCAGATCGGCCCCAACGCGGTCGCCGACACCCCTCAGTCACCCGGCGGGGAGGACTTCTCCTGGTACCTGGAACACGTACCGGGCGCGATGGGGCGGCTCGGCGTGTGGGATGGGATCAGCCCGCGTGTCGATCTGCACCAGCCCAATTTCGACCTCGACGAGCGTGCGCTGGAGATCGGGGTCCGCACGTTGGCGGGAATCGTGCTCGGCGACGTGTGATTCCGGGGGCGTCAAGGTTCCAGCGGACCCGGGCCCACGTTGCGTGACTCGCGTAGTCGGAGGTCCTGTACATAGTCGGCCGGAGCGCCGGCGATCTCGGCGGCCTCGGCCATCACCCCGAGGTATCGGGCCGACGGCAGGCCACCCTCGTAGGCGTCGAGGACGTAGAGCCAGGCCAGCACCGGGCCGTCGGCGGTGTCCACCCGCACCCGGATCTTGACGTGGATGCCCAGCTCCGAGCCTTCCCAGCGGTCGAGGTTCTCCTCGTCCTCCGGGGTGACGTCGTAGAGCACGATGAAAACCCTGGCATCGGGATCGTCGCGATCCTCGGTGACCGTGGCCAGCGAACCCTCCCAGCCGATGTCTCCGCCTCCGAAGGTCAGGCGCCAACCGTGTAGCCATCCGGTCCCCGCCATCGGGGAGTGCGGTGCTCGCTCGGCCATCTGCTCGGGGTGCATATTGGAGCCGTAGGCTGCGTAGATGGGCATTTAGGTCTCTGACCTGCACTTTCTCCGCGTGGCGGACGCGTGGGCGATCCGCGCGATCATTGAAAACGTCTCAACTCCCGATTGATCGTATTACGCAGGCGGACCCGATACGTCCGCGAGATGTGACGTGTGCCCGGATGGCGCGGGCGCGGTGGGCGGACCGCGGGCACCGGGGACTAGGTTGGTAGGTGGTACGGCGGCGAACAGGAGTGACTTGTGACCAAGATCGTGATCATCGGCGGCGGACCCGCGGGCTACGAGGCCGCGTTGGCGGCGGCCGCGTACGGTGCCGACATCACGGTGATCGATTCCGACGGTGTCGGCGGCGCGTGTGTGCTCTGGGATTGCGTTCCGTCGAAGACGTTCATCGCCTCGACGGGCATCCGAACCGAGGTGCGCCGTGCGGTCGATCTGGGGATCAACCTGAGCACCGACGATGCGTTGGTGACGCTGCCGCAGATCCATCAACGGGTGCGTGATCTCGCCTTTGCCCAATCCGCCGACATCCGGTCCCGGCTGATCAGCGAGGGGGTGAAGCTGGTGTCGGCGCGGGCAGCGCTGGAGGAACGTCAGATCGGGGTCTCCACCCATGGTGTCGTGGCGACGCTGCCCGACGGTTCGACCGAACGCTACGAGGGCGACGTGGTGCTGGTGGCGACCGGTGCCTCGCCGCGCATCCTGCCCGACGCCCAGCCGGACGGTGAGCGCATCCTGACCTGGCGTCAGCTCTACGATCTCGAACAGCTACCCGAACATCTCGTCGTGATCGGGTCGGGTGTGACCGGTGCCGAGTTCGTGCACGCCTACACCGAATTAGGCGTCAGGGTGACCCTGGTGTCCAGTCGTGACCGCGTGCTGCCCGGGGAGGACGAGGATGCGGCCCTCGTGCTGGAGGACGCGCTGGCCGAACGCGGGGTCGAACTGATCAAGCATGCCCGCGCCGACAAGGTGGAACGCAACGGCGATTCGGTGACCGCGCACCTCGCGGACGGCCGGACGGTGACCGGGTCACATGTGTTGATGACGGTCGGTTCCATCCCCAACACCACCGAGTTGGGACTCGACCGGGCCGGGGTAGAGGTCGATCGGGGCGGCTACATCACCGTCGACCGGGTCTCGCGCACGTCGGTCCCGGGTATCTACGCGGCCGGTGACTGCACGGGTCTGCTGCCGCTGGCGTCGGTGGCCGCGATGCAGGGGCGGATCGCCATGTACCACTCACTGGGCGAGGGCGTGAGTCCCATCAAACTCAAAACGGTTGCATCGGCGATCTTCACGCGTCCCGAGATCGCCACCGTCGGGGTCTCGCAGCAGGCCATCGACAACGGTGACTACCCGGCCCGGACCGTGATGCTGCCGTTGGCGACCAATCCGCGCGCCAAGATGAGCGGGCTGCGGCGCGGTTTCGTGAAGATCTTCTGTCGGCCGGCGACCGGTGTGGTGATCGGAGGCGTGGTGGTAGCGCCCACCGCCTCCGAACTGATCCTGCCGCTGGCGCTGGCAGTGCAGAATAAGCTCACGGTGTCCGACCTCGCGCAGACCTTCTCGGTGTATCCGTCGCTGACCGGTTCGGTCACCGAGGCCGCACGCCAACTCGTGCGTCACGACGATCTCGACTGACCTCCGCGATCTTGTAGTACGAACGGGCGAAAAACGATACGTTCGTACTACGAAACCGGGGGTTCAGGCCAGGTCGAGACTGTGCTCGACGGCGCGGTTCCAGCCGGCGTAGAGCTCGTCGCGGGTGGCCGCCGGCATCCGCGGCTCCCAGCGGGTGTGCGCGGCCCAGTTCTCGCGGATCTCGTCCTCGGACTCCCAGTAACCCACTGCGAGACCGGCGGCATATGCGGCGCCGAGCGCGGTCGTCTCGTTGACCACCGGCCGAACCACGGGGACATCGAGGATGTCTGCCTGGAACTGCATCAGCAGGTCATTGACGACCATGCCGCCGTCAACTTTCAGTGTCGACAACTCCACACCCGAATCGGCCTGCATCGCCTCGATCACCTCGCGGGTCTGGAAGGCGCTGGCCTCCAAGGCGGCTCGAGCGAGATGGCCCTTGTTCACGAACCTCGTCAGGCCGACGATGACCCCGCGCGCATCCGGCCGCCAGCGGGGTGCGAACAGCCCGGAGAACGCGGGCACAAAGTAGGCGCCGCCGTTGTCGTCGACGCCGGCTGCGAGCGTCTCGATGTCGGCGGCGTCAGCGAACAGGCCCAGGTTGTCGCGCAGCCACTGCACCAGTGATCCCGTTACCGCGATGGAGCCCTCGAGTGCGTAGCGGGCCTGTTGATCGCCGATTCGGTAGCACACGGTGGTCAGCAATCCGTGATCACTGAAGACGGGTTCGGTGCCGGTGTTGAGCAGCAGGAAGTTGCCGGTGCCGTAGGTGTTCTTGGCCTCGCCCGGACTCAGGCAGGCCTGGCCGAAGGTGGCGGCCTGTTGATCGCCGAGGATCCCGGCCAGTGGCACGCCGGGCAGCGAGCCGTGTTCGCGCAGCGGGCCGTAGACCTCCGACGAACTGCGGATCTCGGGCAACAGTGCGGTCGGCACGCCCATCTCGGCACAGATCTGCTCATCCCATTGCAGGGAGCGCAGATCCATCAGCATCGTGCGTGACGCATTGGTGACATCAGTGATGTGCAGTCCGCCGTCGCGGCCGCCGGTCATATTCCAAGCGGTCCACGAATCCATTGTGCCGAAGCACAGTTCACCCGCCTCGGCACGATGGCGAGCGCCCTCGACGTGGTCGAGTAGCCAGCGGATCTTGGGACCGGCGAAATAGGTGGACAACGGCAGTCCGGTCCGATCCCGGTAGCGGTCGGTCCCGACGTCACCGGCGAGATCGTCGCACAGGTCGTTGGTGCGGGTGTCCTGCCAGACGATCGCATTGTGGATCGGCACGCCGGTCTCGCGGTCCCAGATGAGCGTGGTCTCACGTTGGTTGGTGACCCCGCAGGTGGCGATGTCGCCGTGCTTGAGGTCGGCCGAGGCGAGTGCGGCGGCCATCACCCGCCGGGTGTTGCGCCAGATCTCGGCGGCGTCGTGCTCCACCCAGCCGGCCTGCGGAAATATCTGCTGGTGCTCGATCTGCTCGCTGCTGACGACGCGTCCGCTGCGATCGAAGATCATCGCACGGGTGGACGTGGTGCCCTGGTCGACGGCGGCGACATATGTGTTTGCGCTAGCCACGCGGCCAGTGTCGCACGCGGTGGCATTCGAGGAGATCAATTAGGCTGGGCAAGCATGAACACCGAGTTCAACCCGGACCGGCCGGCCGATATGGGTCCGCTTTACCGTGCGGAAGCGTGGCGGCGCCTGGGCAGTGAACAGTTCGACATCGTGGTCATCGGAGGCGGAGTCGTCGGTGTGGGGGCCGCGCTCGACGCGGCGACGCGCGGCTTGCGCGTCGCGCTGGTGGAGGCCCGTGACATCGCGTCGGGGACGTCGAGTCGGTCGTCGAAGATGTTCCACGGGGGTCTGCGATACCTCGAACAGCTCGAGTTCGGGCTGGTCCGTGAGGCGTTGCGCGAACGCGAATTGTCGCTGCGTCTGCTGGCCCCGCATCTGGTGAAGCCGCTGCCGTTCCTCTACCCCCTCACCCAGCGCGTCTGGGAGCGACCGTATGTGGCGGCTGGATTGTTCCTGTACGACCGCATGGGTGGAGCAAAATCTGTTCCGGGACAGCATCATGTCACCCGGTCCGGCGCACTTCGCGTGGCTCCCGCGCTGAAACGGAGTTCGTTGATCGGTGGCATCCGATACCACGACACGGTTGTCGACGACGCAAGGCACAGTCTGACCGTTGCCCGCACGGCGGCCAACTACGGTGCGGTCATCCGCACGTCCACCCAGGTGGTCGGTTTCCTGCGCGAGTCCGACCGGGTTCTCGGTGTGCGCGTTCGGGATTCGGAGACCGGCGACGTCACCGAGATCCGCGGTCACTGTGTGATCAACGCGGCCGGGGTGTGGACCGACGAGGTCCAGGCGCTGTCCAAACAGCGCGGCCACTTCCGGGTACGTGCGTCCAAGGGTGTGCACATCGTGGTGCCTCGAGACCGGATCGTCAGCGAGACCGCGATCATCTTGCGCACCGCGAACTCGGTGTTGTTCGTGATCCCGTGGGAGACGCACTGGATCATCGGCACGACCGACACCGACTGGAATCTCGACCTCGCGCATCCGGCTGCCACCCGCGCCGACATCGATTACATCCTCGAGCGGGTGAACGAGGTGCTGGTGACCAAGCTCACCCACAATGACATCGAAGGCGTCTACGCGGGGTTGCGCCCGCTGTTGGCAGGGGAGGACGACGAGACCTCGAAGCTGTCCCGTGAGCACGCGGTGGCGACGGTGGCGCCCGGGTTGGTGTCGATCGCGGGCGGCAAGTACACCACCTATCGGGTGATGGCCGCCGACGCCGTGGACGCCTGTACCGATTTCATCCCCACCCGGGTGGCACCGTCGATCACCGAGCGGGTGCCGCTGCTCGGAGCCGACGGATACTTCGCGCTCATCAACCAGTGCGAGCATCTCGGCCAGCGATTCGGGTTGCATCCCTACCGAATTCGTCGTCTGCTCAACCGGTACGGATCGTTGATCGATGACGTCCTCTACTACGCCGACGACGATCCGTCACTGCTGCGCCCGCTCGCCGCGGCACCGCAGTACCTGCGCGTGGAAGTGGTCTATGCGGCGATAGACGAGGCTGCACTGCATCTCGAGGACGTGCTCGCGCGCCGGACGCGCATCGCGATCGAGTACCCGCACCGCGGCGTCGACTGCGCGCGGGAGGTGGCGGAGTTACTCGCGCCCATACTCGGCTGGACCGAGGAACACACGGCGTTCGAGGTGGCCACCTATATCGCCCGCGTGGAGGCGGAGGTCGCGTCGCAGCGCCAGCCCGATGACGATTCCGCCGATGCGCTGCGTGCGGCGGCCCCGGAGGCTCGCCCCGAGATCCTGGAGCCCGTTCCGGTTCCTGAGTGACCCGCGCGGATGGTCGTGGTGCCCATCACAGGAAGATGGGGACCTTCGACTCTGCCGAACACGTTCCGGTGGACGGAGAATGGTGTATGGCAGAAGGACAGGACATGGTCGACAACGCGGTTGAGGAACTCACCACCGACGAGGCGTGGGAACTGCTCGGGTCCACCGAGTTGGGACGCATCGGCCTCAGCGTCGGCGGTCACCCGGACATCTTCCCGGTCAATTACATTGCCGGAGAAGGTCGGATCACCTTCCGGACCGGCGAGGGTACCAAGCTCTCCGAGATCGCGGTCAACGAGAACGTCGCCTTCGAGGCGGACGACCACGATGACCAGCGCGGCTGGAGCGTCGTCGCGAAAGGCACCGCACGCGTGCTGGTTTCGACTCATGACATCGCTGCCGCCGACGAATTGTCACTGCGTCCGTGGATTCCCACGATGAAGTACAACTACGTCGAGATCGCGGTCACCGAGATCTCCGGGCGGCGGTATCTGTTCGGTCCTGAGCCGGAACGGTACCCGGTCTAGCTGTTTGCGAACAGCGCCATCGGGGGCGGGTATCGCCTCGCCTCATGCTGCCGTCGCGAAACACTTCCTGTCGGACGGTGAACGGTGTCTGGCAAGCGTCATGACTGACACTGTCGGCAGAAGTAGATCACGCGATCCTCGCCGATCGAGCCGAGCTGGTCTCGCTCGATCGGCGAACCACATCTGCGACACAGTTGGCCGCGCCGACCGTAAACCCACATGCGTGCATTGGGCGCGGTCTGGCCGGTCGTGGTCCGGGCCGTCCGCAGCCGGTTGGCCCACAACACCCGGCGGGCCAGGTCGACCATGGCCGTGACGTCGACTTCGCGCACCGGTCGGGTGGGCAGCACCCTGCGAAGGAAGCACAGCTCGCTTCGATAGACGTTGCCGATGCCCGCGACGAGCCGCTGGTCGAGGAGCGCGGTTCCGATCGGCTCATCGGCGCGGGCCTCGATGCGGCGGATGGCCTCGGTGGGCTCCCACTCGGCGCTCAGCAAGTCCGGTCCCAGGTAGGCAAGGTCCTGATCGGGGGTCTCGGTGAGCTCCAGGATGCCGAGGTCGAAACCGACGGCTTCGTGCGTCGCGGTACGTAACACGACCCGTGCCTGGTACCCGGGACGACGCCATTTCGTGCCGATGGGGTGGACATGCCAGGCGCCCTCCATCTTCAGGTGCGAATGCAGACTGACCCTGGCGAGTCCCGAGTCGTCGTCATCGGATCCGCCGACATCGATGAGGAGATGTTTGCCCACCGATCGGACCGAGGTGACCGTTCGGCCGGTCAGGTCGGCGGTGGCCAGCGACGGTATCCGGAACTGTGTCCGCGTCAGCCGTTGACCGTCGAGCGCCGCCCGCAGTCGTGCGGCGGCGGCGAAGACGGTGTCGCCCTCAGGCATGCCTGCCGTAGCGCATGCGAACACCGCGCGGTGTGGTGGCGAATCCGGCCTCGATCAGGATTCGGCCGAAATCCGAGGTCAGCACGGGCTCGGAGTCGACCTGATCGATCATGAGCCGAGCCACGCGGCCCGAGCGGACGATCTCGGCGAGAGCGCCGGCGGCGGTCTGCAGAGCGGGAAGCGATTCGGTGAACGTCAGCAGGGTCTTGCCGCCTCGTTCGACGTACACGACGAGTTCGCCGCCCACCATGACCACCATGGCGCCTGGTTTGCGACCCGGGCGGTGTCGGCCGTCCTCGGCGCGGGTCGTCGGCCAACCCAAAGCGGCGCCAAACGGATTGGCCGGATCTGTGGCCGCCAGCACGATCGCCGGTGGGGTGCGCCGATCGTCGAGGGCGTGGCGACGCAATTCGTCGATGGTTGCGGTCGAAGCGAACTGCGCACCACCCAGGCCGTCGACGAAGTAGCCGCGCCGGACCTGACCGTTGTCCTCGAACACGGTGAGGGCCTTGTAGATCCGGTAGAACCCGCCGACAATGTCTTCGTTGGTGACACTTCCGCGCGTGATGACCCCATAGCGCGCGAGCAGCTGATCGCACAGCGCCTGCGTGGCCACCGTCGGGTCGGTGGTGATACGGTCGGGAACCACCCAGCGGCCACCGGCGGTGGGCGGGACACTCTGGCCGGCACCGTGTTCGGTGAGATAGCGGGTGGACAGCCGCTGCGCCCGAAGTCGCGGCGCGCGTCCACGGGCCCGGTGGGCCGGTGCCGATCGCGGCGACGACGAGGTGCGCCGCGGTGCCAACATCGCGCGCACCGGAGCGAACGAGTCATTGCTCACCTGACCTGCCCACACCAGATCCCAGAGGGCGGCCTCGATGTCGGCGGCGGACACGGTGCCGTCGGAGGACACCGACTCGGCGAGCTTGCCGAACCGTAGCGCGCCGCCGGGGGCCAGTGCGGCGGTGAGTCGGTCGTGCACTCCGGTGGTGTCGATCTCGTCGGCGGGAGCCAACGTGAGCGGTGCGACATCCACCGGATGCAGGGCGATCCAGCCGTCCGACCCACCGATACGGCCGTGCCCGGACCAGATCACCTCGCCGGAGCTGAGCAATTCGTCGAGCATCGCCGGACTGTAGTCGGTGACGCGGGCGGGTAGGACCACCGATTCCCACGCCGAGGCGGGCAGCGGGTAGCCGGCCAACTGGTCGATCACCGTCGCCACCCCGTCGACGCCGCGGAGTTGTTCCTCAGGGGTGACATGCTGCCAGGACGCGGTGAAGCGGGTGAGGGTCTCGTGGTCGACCGGCGCGACCTCGGCGCGGCTCGCCGCCAGAGAACCGCGACGGATCTGACCGAGCACATCGGCATGGCACCACTGGGTCGCGTGCGGTGCGCCGGTCCGGGTTTGCGTGCCCTGCTCTGTCTCCTGGGCCTCAGGGAGAAAATCCCCCTCGATGACCCGACGGTCGGCGGCCAGCCGGACGAGAGTGTCGCGGACGACCCCGACCGCCATGCCCAGTGCATCGGCGGCCTCGGTGACGGTGAACGGGCCGTGCGTCCGTGCATATCGGCTCACCAGATCCCCCACCGGATCACCCACCGGTTGCAGGAAGGCCGCCGGAATGCCCAGCGGGGCCGGAACGCCGAGACCGTCACGCAATCGGGCGGTGTCGTCGATCGACGCCCACAGCGCTCGGCCACGATGGGTGATCGAGATGATCTGGCCGGATCGGTGCAACTCGGTCAGCTGATCGATCGCGGGTGTTTCGCCGCGATAGCGTGCATCGACGTCAGCGGTGTCGAGAGGACCGAGCCAGCGCAACAGGTCGACGATGTCCTCGGCATCTCGGGCCTGACGCTCGGCAACGGTGCGCTGCAGGCGTGCGGTCACCTCGGCGATCACGCCGGGATCGAGCAGCTCGCGCAAGTCGACGCGGCCGAGCAGTTGCGCGAGCAGGCTGGTGTCCAACGAGAGCGCGGCGGCCCGGCGTTCGGCCAGCGGTGCGTCGTCGGCGTAGAGGAACGCCCCGATGTAGCCGAACAGCATCGATGCGGCGAACGGGGAGGGGCTTGCGGTCTCGGTCTCGACGACTCGGACCCGCCGCTGGCGGATTCGGGTGAGCAGGTCGGTGAGCGCAGGAAGGTCGTAGACGTCCTGCAGACACTCTCGCACCGTCTCCAGGATGATCGGGAAGTCGGGGAATTGTGAAGCGACGGAGAGCAATTGTGCGCTGCGCTGACGCTGCTGCCAGAGTGGGGCGCGACGGCCGGGGTCGCGTTTGGGTAGCAACAGGGCACGCGCTGCACATTCGCGGAATCGGGAGGCGAACATCGACGAGTCGGCGAGAGCGTCGGTGACCCACTGCTCGATCTCATCGGGATCGAGGACGAAGACCGACGCGCCCGGCGGGTCGTCGTCGGTGTCGGGCAGCCGCACGATGATGCCGTCGTCGGAGGCCGTGGTGGCGCCTTCGAGGCCGAGTGTCTGCAACAATCGTGCCGAGATCGCACTGGCCCACGGTGCGTGCACGCGCAATCCGTAGGGCGAGTGCAGAATCAGGCGCCAATCGCCGAGTTCGTCGCGGAAACGTTCCACCACCAATGTGCGGTCGGTGGGCAGGTGGCCGGTGGCCTCCTGCTGTTCGGCGACGAGGGCGGCGAGGTTCTGTCGGGCATTGTCGGTGAGCCCGAGCCGGTGCGCGTGTTCGGCCAATGTGTCGGGATCGGCCACCGCCCCGGTGAACTTGCCGATCGCCGCACCGAGTTCGGCGGGGCGACCGATCGTGTCGCCGATCCAGAACGGCAACCGGCCGGGCTGGCCGTAGGCCGGTGACACCAGCACCCGGTCGTGGGTGATGTCCTCGATGCGCCAACTCGTGGCACCGAGCGCGAAGACATCCCCGACGCGCGACTCGTAGACCATCTCCTCATCGAGTTCGCCGACGCGGGTCGACTTCTCGCCGACCATGAACACGCCGAACAGTCCGCGATCGGGGATCGACCCGCCGGAGGTGACCGCCAATCGCTGCGCCCCGCGGCGTCCGACGAGTGTCCCGGCATCCCGGTCCCAGGTGACGCGGGGCCGTAGTTCGGCGAACTCGTCGGAGGGAAAGCGTCCGGAGATCAGGTCGAGGGTCGCCTCGTACACCTGGCGGCCGAGCTCGCGGTAGGGCGCGGCGCGGCGGACGAGGTCGTACCATTCGTCCACGTCGAGGTCGTCGACCGCGGCGGCCGCGATGGTCTGCTGGGCGAGGATGTCGAGGGGATTCTGCGGTACCCGTAGTGCCTCGATGGCGCCGTCGAGCATCCGTTCCACGGTCACCGTGCAATGGATCAGGTCGGTCCGGTGCTTGGGGTAGAGCACCCCCTGCGAGATCTCACCCACCTGATGGCCCGCGCGGCCGATGCGCTGGAGTCCGCCGGCCACCGACGGCGGGGCTTCGACCTGCACCACGAGGTCCACCGCGCCCATGTCGATGCCGAGTTCCAGCGAGCTGGTCGCCACCACGCACGGCAGGCGTCCGGCCTTGAGGTCGTCCTCGATCTCGGCGCGCTGTTCCTTGCTGACCGAACCGTGATGCGCGCGGGCCAGGATCGGGGCGGCGCCACCGCTGGCGCCGCTGGCCATGATGTACGCGGGAGCACCGCCGGCGACGGTGGGGTTGGCGGACGGATTCGGCACATTTCCGGTGCGCTCGGCGTGGATCTCGTTGAGGCGGGCGGTGAGCCGCTCGGCCAGTCGCCGCGAATTGGCGAACACGATGGTCGCGCGGTTCTTCTCGATGAGGTCCACGATGGACGACTCCACGTAGGGCCACAGCGACCCGGCGGTGGGGGAGAACGCGTCGTCGAGGTCTTCGCCGGCAGGTGTGTCCGGTGGTGGCGGGATGTTGGCCATGTCCTCGACGGGCACGTCGACCCGCAGATCGAAGGTCTTGGCCGCCTTGGGACGGACCACCGTGCACGGAGCGCTGCCGCTGAGGAACTCCGCCACGACCTCGGGTGGACGGACCGTCGCCGACAGTCCGATGCGCTGAGCCGGCCGGTCGAGCAGTTCGTCGAGCCGCTCGAGGGAGAGCGCGAGATGGGTACCGCGCTTGGTGGCCGCGACGGCGTGCACCTCGTCGACGATCACCACCTCGACGTCGGTGAGTGTCTCGCGGGCGGCCGAGGTGAGCATCAGAAAGAGCGATTCGGGGGTGGTGATCAGGATGTCCGGCGGAGTTTTGACCAGGGCCCGGCGCTCGGCGGCGGGGGTGTCGCCCGAGCGCACCCCGACGGTGATCGCCGGTTCGGGCTCACCGAGTTCCTGCGCCGCCCGGGTGATGCCGGTCAGTGGAGCGCGCAGATTGCGTTCGACATCGACCGCGAGCGCTTTGAGGGGGGAGATGTAGACGACACGTGTCCCGCGCTTCCGGTCGGGTCGGGCGGCGAGGCGATCCAGCGCCCACAGGAATGCCGACAGTGTCTTGCCGGAGCCGGTGGGCGCGATGACCAGGGTGTTGTTGCCGTCGGCGATGGAGGCCCACGCGCCGGTCTGCGCCGCGGTCGGTTCCTCGAACGCGCCGTCGAACCACCGCCGGGTGGGGGCGGTGAAGCGGTCGAGTACGGACGTCTTGCGGGGCACTCTGCCATCATCCACCACACGTCCGACAACGCCGGTAGTACAGTCATCACACACCAGTGCGCGGGGAATCCGGTGAGAGTCCGGAGCGGTCGCGCCGCTGTGATCCCGTCGCAGTACGGCCACCGAGCCCATCGGCGGCGGGAGAGCCAGAATGCCGCCTGGTGTGTGTTCGCCAACGGATGGGACGCGCAATCCCAGAAAGGACCACCATGACCGCCTCCACGCACTCATCATCGGCCCGCGCAGTGGCCGCGCCGAGCCTTGCGGTACCCAATGTCTCCGCGGCCAGCGCGGCGCTGTGGCTCAGCCTCACCGTGCTGCTCGCCGGGCTGGCCTATTACTTCCTCGGGTACGACCAGGGCGCGGTGAGCGTCTTCGGTTCCGACACCCACGTGCACGAATTCGTGCACGACGCCAGGCACTTCCTCGGTTTCCCTTGCCACTGATCGCCACTGGTAGGAGACAACCGAACATGGAGAAGAAATTCATCGGCGCAGGCCTGCTCTCGGGCCTGGTCGCCGGCATCGTCGCGTTCATCTTCGCGCGGCTGTTCATCGAACCCCTGGTGGTCGAGGCGATCGACTACGAAGAGGGACGCTCCCACGCCGAGGAAATGCTCGCCGGTGAGCACGGTGGCCACGAGCACGGCGAGATCTTCTCGCGCTCGATCCAGGAGAACGTGGGTGCCGGGATCGGAACCATTGTGTTCGCGGTCTGCATGGGCGCGTTCTTCGCGGTCGCGTTCACCGTGCTGTGGGCCTACCTCGGCCGTCGTCACCCGGCCACGGACCCGCGGATGGCCGCCGTGGCGCTGGGCGCGATCGGGTTCGTCGCGGTGTTCGCCGTGCCGTTCTTCGCCTATCCGGCCAACCCGCCGGCGGTGGGCGACGACGACACGATCGGTGCGCGCAGCGCGGCATTCCTGACGATCACCATTTTGTCGGTGGTGTTCGCAGTTGTCGCGGTGGTCCTGGCGTTGTGGCTGCGGCCACGGCTCGGCGGGCTCGTCGCGGGCGTGCTCGGGGCTCTCGCGTATCTCGTCGCGGTCTCTGTCACGATCATGCTGCTCCCGGAGTTCCACGAGGTGCCCGGCCCGCTGTCCGACGCCACCGGGCAGATCGCGTTCCCCGGTTTCCCGGGTGATGTCATCGGCGACTACCGGGTGTATGCGATTGCCGATCAACTGATCATGTGGACCGTGTTGACCGTCCTCTTCGCGCTACTCCTCGGACGTCTCATGCGATCGGGTTCCGACGAATCCCCCGACGCCCACGTCGCGCAGGTCGACGCCTGACGATGCTGATCGTCACCGCCGGCCGCACCGGCCCCAACAGATCGGTGCGGTTCGGCGGTGATGCATCTCTGGACGATCGTGGACGACGCGACGTGGCCGGACTCCGCGCGGAGGTCACCGCGACCATCGGCACCGGCCGTGTTGCCGGTGGTCCCGAGCGTGCGGTGGTCGAGTCGTCTGACGTGTTGCAGATCCAACCCGTGACGACACCAGCTCTCCGATCCCTTGATGTCGGTCGGTGGACGGGGCGGATGCCGACCGAGATCACCCCGGATGACTTGGCCGCCTGGTTCACCGATCCGGTCGCCCGCCCGCATGGTGGGGAGAGCGTCGCACGGTTCGTGGAGCGGATCCACCGGTGGTATGTCACCGATGGCGCCGATACCGACGTGTGCGTCGTCTCGATGCCGGTTGCACAGGCACTGCTGTGTACCGACCCCGAGGAGTTCTTCGGCGTCGAGATCCGACCGGCGACGATCTATCACCGCTGACAACTCTCGCCTCGGACGGCCGGGACAGCGGACCCAAGACACGAATTTCGGAATCCGTACCTTTACAACCCGGGTGACGCCTGACACAGTAACCTGGCAGGAAAGTGGAACATGTTCAGCCCGTACTGGCGGGCGCGGCGGTGGGGAGTTGTGACGATGTTCGAGTGGTCCGAAGAAGACCTGATGGTGCGGGATGCGTTGCGCGCGTTCATCGACAAGGAGATCAAGCCGCACATCGACGAACTCGAGACCGGTGTTCTGCCGCCGTATGACATCACTCGCAAGCTGCTGGCGACCTTCGGTGTCGACGCGATGGCCAAGGACGCGTTGGAGAAGGAGCTCGCGGCAGAGGCGGCCGGTGAGAAGCCGTCGGGCGGCGGTGGCGGCGGTGGCATGTCCGGGTCGATGTTCATGATCGTCAACATCGAGCTGGCCGGGGTGTGCCTCGGACTGGTCGGTTCGATGGGCGTCAGTATGGGGCTGACCGCCTCGACGATCCGCGGCAAGGGAACACTGGCGCAGAAGAAGCGGTGGCTGCCCGAACTCGTCACGATGGAGAAGGTGGGCGCGTGGGCGATCACCGAACCCGATTCCGGGTCGGATGCGCTGGGCGGCATGAAGACCACGGTTCGCCGCGACGGTGACGACTACCTGCTCAACGGGCAGAAGACGTTCATCACCAACGGTCCCTACGCCGACACCATCGTCGTGTTCGCCAAACTCGACGACGGCAGCGACACCGCGATGCGCGATCGCAAAGTGCTCTCGTTCGTCCTCGACAAGGGCATGCCCGGTCTCACCCAGGGCAAGCCGTTCAAGAAGATGGGTATGACGAGTTCGCCGACCGGTGAACTGTTTTTCGACAATGTGCGCTTGGGTAAGGATCGTCTGCTCGGCGAAACCGAGGACACCGGCGCCGACACCCGCGGCGGTGAGGGCGCCAAGGCAGGATTCACCGCCGAGCGCGTCGGCATCGCCGCGCTCTCGTTGGGCATCATCAACGAGGCGCAACGTCTGTCCATCGACTACGCCAAGACCCGCAAGCTCTGGGGCCAGGAGATCGGCCAGTTCCAGCTCATTCAGCTCAAGCTCGCCGAGATGGAGGTGGCCCGGATCAACGTGCAGAACATGTTGTTCAGCGCGATCGAACGCGGTCAGGCCGGCAAGCCACTGAGCCTCGCCGAGGCCTCGGCGATGAAGCTGTACTCCTCGAAGGCGGCGACCGACGTCGCGATGGAGGCCGTACAGCTGTTCGGCGGCAACGGCTACATGGCCGAGTACCGGGTCGAGCAGCTCGCGCGCGATGCGAAGTCGCTGATGATCTACGCGGGCAGCAACGAGATCCAGGTGACGCATGTGGCCAAGGGGTTGCTGAGGGGCTGATCAGGCACCCGTCACCACCAAACCGATCAACGTCAGGTTGAGGAGCACGATCAGCACCGACGCGATGCCCGCGGTCAGCCGCAGGGGCCATCCGTCGGCGAACTCGCCCATCAACGACCGGTCAGCGGTGAACCGGCCCAGCGGGATCACCGCGAACGGGATGCCGAAACTCAGCACCACCTGACTGATGACCAGCGCCCAGGTGGGGTCGACGCCGAGAGCCAGTACCACCAGGGCCGGGATGACCGTGATCACCCGCCGGATGAACAGTGGGATGTCTCTGTGCAGTAGGCCGCCCATGATCGCCGCGCCGGCAGACGATCCGACGGAGGTCGACGCCAGTCCACTGGCCAGTAGTCCGATGGCGAAGGCGGTTGCCATCCCCGATCCGAGGGCGTCGGCGACCGCGTCGTAGGCGCCCTCGATGGTGTCGGTACCTTCCTTGCCGCGCAGGTTCTGTGCGGCCAGCAACAGCAGTGCGACGTTGACCGCGCCGGCGACGATCAGTGCCACCACGACATCCCAGCGCGTGACCCGCACCAGTTGTCGTTGGCGCGTCGCCGACCGGGTGACCCCGTGTCGGTCGATGACCATCGCCGAGTGCACGTAGATGGCGTGTGGCATTACGGTCGCACCCAACATACCGGCTGCCAGCAGCACGGTCTCCGGTCCGTCCAGCCGCGGGACGAGCCCACCGAGTACCTCGTTTGCCGGCGGTGGATCGACCACCAGTCCGGCCAGGAAACCGATCACAATGATTGCCAACAGGCCGAGTATCACCTTCTCGAATGTGCGTTCCTGCCGCGGATTCTGTAGGAGCAGCACGGTCAACGAGACCGCGCCCACGATCACCCCGCCCAGCACCAGCGGCAGATCGAACAACAGCTGGAGGGCGACGGCGCCACCGAGCACCTCGGCCAGGTCGGTGGCGATGGCCACCACTTCTGCCTGAACCCAGAACGCCAGTCGCGGACGGGTGCTCAGACGGTCACCCAGCAGCCCGGGCAGGCTCTTGCCGGTGACGATGCCGAGCTTTGCCGACTGATACTGGATCAGCATGGCAATCACGTTCGCCAGCACCAGAACCCAGACCAGCAGGAAACCGTAGCGGGCGCCCGCGGTGATGTTGGCCGCGACGTTGCCGGGATCGACGTAGGCGATCGCGGCGACGAACGCCGGCCCGAACAGCGCGAGGTTGCCGACGATGTTCTTGCGGGTTCTCGACACCCGTTTACGCGTGGTGCCGTCCTCGCCGCTACGCGTGCCGACCAGTGCCACCCACCTCACGGTCGATCAGGCGCCACACCCGGTCGCGTGACATCGGCTGTTCGCAGGGCCGCACACCGATCGCACGTCGGATCGCATTGGCCATAGCCGGGGCAACCGGGTTGTACGGGGACTCGCTCATCGACTTCGCCCCGAACGGACCCAACTCGTCGGACGTCTCGGCGAAGTACACCTCGGTGACCGGCACATCGGCCATCTGCGGCACCCGATAGGTGCGGAACACACCCGTCAGCGGGACCCCGTCGGCGAGCATGATCTCCTCGTAGAGCGTCGATCCGATGGCTTGGGCCACGCCGCCCTCGACCTGCCCGCGACACTGTTGCGGGTTCATCACCGTACCGGCGTCGGCCGACTGGATCGACTGCAGGATGCGCACCACCCCGGTCCGGACGTCGACGGCGACCCGAAAAGCCTGAACGTTGAAGGCAATCGACCGTACGTCCCCGGTCTCCTCGCCGTCGGCGGTCACCTGGTCCGCGGCCGGATCGAGGACATCGATCATCTCGTCGAACGAGACCATCCGGTCACCCACCAGCGCGCCGTCGGAGGTGAGCACCACGCGGTCGGGTTCGGCGTCGGCCACGGTGGCGGCAGCGCCGATCAGGTTCTCCCGCAGACTGGTACACGCCCGGTGCAGTGCTTTGCCGGCCACCGTCGTGCCGGCGGAGGCGAAAGCTCCGGTGTCGTAGTCGGCGGCGTCAGTGTCGCCGTGTCGCAACCGAATCCGCTCGGGGACGGTCTGCAGGGTGGCGGCCACGATCTGGGTGTGCACCGTGGTGGTGCCGTTGCCGAATTCGGCCGTCCCGATGCCGACGTGATAGTCGCCGTGCCGGTCGACGGCCACCTGCACTCGGGAGATGTGCCCGCGTGGGGCCATGGTGGCGATAGCCGCGAGCGCCATTCCCTCACCTACCCGCCAGTGCGGACCGGCCGGCGGCTCGACGCCGTTGCCGCGATCGAGTGCCGCCTGCGCCAGGTCGAGGCACTGGTCGAGGCCATAGCTGCCGTAGACGAGATCGGGTTCGGGCTCGGCGTGGGCGGCCAGCAGCGGGTCGCCGTCGCGGACTGCATTGATTCGTCGGATGTCGAACGGGTCGATGCCGAGTTCGATGGCCAGCTCGTCGAGCGCGGACTCGATCGCGAAGATGACCTGCCCCAGACCGTAACCGCGGAAGGCGCCGGACGGCGGATTGTTCGTGTAGACGACCTCCGCGTCGACCCGTTTGATCGGACAGTTGTACACCGAGATCGACTCGGCGCAGGCGTGGAACATCACGCCGATCGCGTGGTTGCCGTAGGCGCCGGTGTCCGACAGCACGTCGATCTTCAGTGCGGTCAACACGCCGTCGGTGTCGGCGCCGAGATCCACGGCGACCCGGAACGGATGGCGATAGGTGGTGCGCGTCATCTCGTCGCTGCGGCTCATCTCATAGGCACACGGACGGCCCGTCCGTAGCACCGCCAACGCCACCAGGTCCTCGGTCAGCAGTTCCTGTTTGCCGCCGAATCCGCCGCCGACGCGGGCGCTGAAGACGCGGATCCGCTCCGGCGCGAGATCGAGGATGTGCGCGAGTTCGTCGCGGACCAGGAACGGCACCTGGGTGCTGGTCCGGATGACCAGCCGACCGTCGTCGTCGAGCCAACCGATGCTGCCGTGTGTCTCGAGCTGAGCGTGGGAGACCCGGGCGGTGGACCAGGTCCCCGAGACCGTGACCGCCGAATCGGCCAGTGCCGCATCGATGTCCCCTCCGAAACCGTGGTGGAAGTCGGCGATCACGTTGCGATCGGCGTGATTGACCCGATCCAGCGCGGTGCGGTCCGGGTGGATGGCCGGGGCGCCCGGTCGACGCGCTTCGCCGGGGTCGAAGACCGCCGGCAGGATCTCGTAGGAGACCTCGATGAGTCGGCAGGCCCGCTCGGCCGCGGCTGCGGTCTCGGCCACGACCGCCGCGACCCGTTGACCGACGAACCGGACGACGGGGTCCAACATCATCGTGTCGTCGGGGTCGTCCTCGCGATGCTCGTGACGAGCGGTGGAAAACCTTGTCTGCGGGACATTGTCATGGGTCAGTATCAGCGTGACACCGTCCACCCGCTCGGCGGCGGTGGTGTCGATGGACACGATGCGCGCATGCGCGTGCGGTGACCCCAGCACACGCAGATGGGTGAGGCCCTCGACGGTGACGTCGAACGTGTACGGTTCGGTGCCGGTGACCACGCGACGGGCCGCCGGTGGCGATACCGACCGGCCGATGCACGCCTCAGCCGCCTCTGGGGACGGGTCGGTGGGGTTCCGGAGATCATCGGCCGGGGCCACGGCCGCGGTGATCGCGTCGCGGATCGAACGGTAACCGGTACAGCGACAGATGTTTCCCTTCATCTTCCGGGGCAGATCATCGAGATCGGCGGCCTCGAGTGTGGACGCGGTGACGATCATGCCGGCGGTGCAGAATCCACACTGGAAACCGAAATTGTCGACGAACGACTGCTGCACTGGATGGAGGTCGTCCGGGGTACCGAGCCCGGTGACGGTCGTCACCGTGTGTCCCTCGACGCGTTGCGCCGGGTAGATGCACGAGTGCACCGGGGTGTCGTCGACCAGCACCGAACACGCGCCGCAGTCGCCGGCATCGCAGCCCTTCTTCACCTCGAAGTGGGCGTTGTCGCGCAGGAGCGTGCGCAGGCACTGGCCCGGACGCGGAGTGGCGTCGTGCATGTCGCCGTTGACGGAGAACTTCATGCCGTCACCCCACCGGCGAGTTCGGCGCGGATCTCTTCGGCGAGCACTGCCGAGGTGGCGCGTCGCCAATCCGCCGATCCGAGAGGGTCGGTGTAGAAGTCGTCGGCAGCCACGACCCGGTCGTGGAGTTCGTCGATGGTGGGGATCGCGTCGAAACGCATCACATGTGGGCGCAGGGTGGCGGCGGTGACGACCAGGATCAGTGTGCCGTCCTCGTCGCGACGGCCGGTCACCACCGCACCCGACCGGCCGAGTTCGGCCAGCGCGATCTTGCGGAACGCGGTGACCGATTGCATCGAGGTGCCGGGTATGTCGATGGCGCGCAGTATCTCTGCGTCGCCGAGTGAGTTTGTGCCGTTGCCGGTGATCAACTCCGCCACCGGGGTGCGACGTTCGCTGCCGTCGGGGCACCAGATGACGGCCGTGGCATCGAGGCCCGCTGCCAGCGAGACCATCGAGGCCGCGGCGAACGACCGACAGATGTTGCCGCCGACGGTCGCGACATTCCAGATCTTGAACGAGGCCAGGAGCGCGTTGGCGCACTCGGAGAACAGTGGTTGCGCACGCCAGGCCGATCGAGCGGGCAACCTGGTGATCTCGACGATGGGGCAGGTGGCGCCGATCCGCAGCCCGTCATCGGGAAGATCCTCGAATGCCGGCCAACCCATGGTGGTGAGGTCCACGATGCCGTCGGCGTCGACCTGCGGTTCGGAGAAGAACCAGGTGCCGCCGGCCACCACGCGCTCGCCCGGGCCGAGCCGCAGATCCTCGCGGGTACGGGCGTAGCGGTAGCGGTCGATGGTGTTGAGGTCCATCACCCGGCCTTCTCGATCAGTCGGCGATGTTCGCGCACCACGTCGGCGGCGATGCGTTCGGCATCGACGGTCCGTAACATGTTGTGCTCGACCACCTGTCGCCCGTTCACCCAGCTCGCGGCAATCGGCGGGATCGCGCCGAGCACGAGCGCCGCGACCGGGTCGTCGATTCCACTGTGTGCCACCGACGTCAGATCCCACAGCACCAGGTCGGCGAGTTTGCCCACCTCGATCGACCCGGTGTCGGCGGCGCGGCCGAGCACCTGAGCGCCGCCGATCGTGGCCAACTCGATGGCGGTGCGCGTGGTCAGGGCGGTGGGTCCACCACGGGCACGGGCCATCAGCACCGCCTGGTGGGCTTCCTCGAGCAGCCGGCACGACTCGTTGGACGCCGCACCGTCCACGCCGAGTCCTACGGGGACACCCGCGTCGACGAGATCGCGGGTACGGCAGATCCGGTTGCCCAGCCGGGCGTTGGAAGTGGGGCAGTGGGCCACTCCGGTGGACGTTGCGGCGAGCCGGCCGATCTCGTCGTCGTCGAACTCGATGCCGTGGGCGAACCACACGTCGTGGCCCACCCAGCCGACCGACTCCATGTATTGCAGTGGGGTGGAGCCGAAGTGCTGCTGGCAGTAGGTGTTCTCGTCCAGCGATTCGGCCAGATGGGTGTGCATGCGTACGTCGAGTTCGCGTGCCAGCGTTGCGGATTCACGCAGGAGATCAGTGGTGACGGAGAACGGTGAACACGGTGCCAGGGCGATGCGCAGCATCGAGTCGTCGGCGGGGTCGTGCCAGCGCGACACCGCGTCCGAACTGGCCGTAAGGATTTCGTCGATGCTCTGCACCACCGAGTCCGGCGGTAGACCGCCGTCCTTTTCCGAGAGGTCCATCGAGCCGCGGGTCGGGTGGAAACGCAGCCCGACTGTGGTTGCGGCGTCGATCTCGGCACCCAGTAGATCGCCGCCCTCGGCCGGGAAGACGTAGTGGTGGTCGGTGGTGGTGGTGCAGCCGGACAGTGCCAGTTGGGCGAGACCACCGAGGGCGGCGGTGCGCACCGCCGCCTCGTCGATGCCGGCCCAGATCGGGTACAGCGTGGTGAGCCATTGGAACAGCGTGTGGTCGGCGGCGAGACCGCGGGTGACCCACTGGTATAGGTGGTGGTGGGTGTTGACCAGCCCGGGGGTGAGCACGCACCCGCGCCCGTCCACCCTGATCGCGTCGGCGGGCAGCTGCGCCGGCGGAGCGCCGACGGAGACGATCCGCGTCCCCTCGATAACCACGCAGGCGTCGGCGAGTTCTCGGCGCTGCGGGTCCACGGTCACCACGAAGGCGTTGTCGATCACGGTCACCGACGGCACGGAATCTGCATCGGATGACGACCCATTGGAGGACACCCGCGTCACGCTACGACGATCGCGTTACGAATTCGTTTCGGTGGTCGGTCACTGGTCAGACGTCCTGCACTGAGATCGGCCTCCGGGGTGGAATCGCGAGCGCCAGCACGATGGCGAGCACGCACGCGCCCAGCGAGATCGCCGACGCCCACAGGTACCCCGATTCGGTGGGTACACCGACTCCGGTGCCATCGGCGGCGGGCACCGAGATCATCGACCATGTGAGGATCATGCCCACGACCGCCGCTGACGTGGATGTGCCGACCACCCGCATCAGCGCGTTGACGCCGTTGGCCTCGCCGGTCTGTTCCACGCGCACCGAACTCATGATCAGCGCCGGCATCGCGGAATAGGCAACGCCCAGGCCGGCACCGATGAGGCAGGCGACGCCGAGCATGACGCCCCAATTCATCGCCCACGGGCCGGTCAGCGCCACGATGAACACCACGTAGCCGGCGGCGATGACGGCGCCGCCGGTGGCCAGCGACACCCGTGGGCCGAATGCTGCGGTCAGTCGGGCGGAGACGTGGGAGAAGATGAACATCAGGATTCCGCTGGGGGCCAGTACGAGGCTGGCGGTGAACATGTCCAGACCCAGTCCATTGGGGCCGGTCGTCGGTGCCATCAGGAGTTGGATCGGGATCAGCTGCATCGAGTAGAAGGCGAATCCGGTGGCGACCGATGCGATGTTGGTCAACATCACCGGCCGTTCGGTCGCGACATCGAGATCGATGAGCGGGTTGGCGCCGCGCCGCTCCACGAACCACCAGACCACGGCCACCACGACGAACGCCGCGAACATGCCGATGGTCAGCGGCGCCGACCATCCCCACTCCGATCCCTTCGAGAGGGGGAGCAGCAGGAAGACCAGCATCGCGGCCAGGCCGAGGGCGCCGAGCAGGTCGAAGCGGCCGCCGGTGCGCGACAGGCTCTCCGGAACGGTGAGCGCGATCCCGGCGGCGCCGAGTAGCGCGGCGGCCGCGCACGCCCAGAACAGTGCGTGCCAGCTGACGTGCTGGGCGATCGCGGCCGCGAAGGGCAGGCCGAGGGCGCCGCCGATCCCCAGCGATGCGCTCATCGTGCCCACCGACGACCCGAGATGCCGCGGCGGGACGATGTCGCGCATGACGCTGATGCCCAGGGCGATCGTGCCGAACCCGAGGCCCTGCAGTGCGCGACCGACCAGGAACGGGGGCAATGACGCCGACAGTGCGCACACGGCCGAACCGGTGGCCACACAGCCCATGCTTGCCACCAGCATCAGACGTTTGCCGTACATGTCTCCCAGGCGTCCGCCGATCGGCGTGATTACCGCACCGGCCAGCAGGGTGATGGTCAGCGCCCAGGTCGTGTCACCGGGATCGGCATTCAGCAGTGTCGGCAGCTGCGGGATCAGTGGCACGATGATCGTCTGCATCAGGGCGACGACGATGCCCGCGGCGCACAGGATCGTGACAGCAAGGCGCGGGTGGCGGTCGGGTACGAGCGCGCCAGAGTCCTCGTCCACCGGCCTCTTGATCGCACTCAATGCCCACACACCTCCGAGCGTCCACGCTATCGAGTGGGTGCTTGGTCCGGATCGGCGGACCCACCGAAGGTGGGTCCATATTTCGTTCGGTCGTCGCTTCCAGTGTCGTCGGAACCGATGTTGCGCCACCTTCCCAGCGGTCTGCGTGAATGCGGCAACCGGGCTGCCATACCGAGCGATTGCTCGGTGATGTTTCCGGAAACGCACAGGTCAACGGCATGATTGTGAGAACGCGGCGTCTCAGGCGTAGTCTTGAGTGTTTGCCTCGGGCGCCGTCGGCCGTAGAACACGCGCGCAGTACTCTGAGACACCCAGCGTGGATTGAATGCGGTACCGGTGCGCCCCCGACATTGTCGTCGCGAGAGCGCTCCGTCGCACTGACGAGAGAGAGACGCGTGTTCGAGAAAGTCCTGGTGGCCAACCGCGGAGAAATCGCCATCCGCGCCTTCCGAGCGTCGTATGAGCTCGGCGCCCGTACGGTGGCGATCTTCCCGTATGAGGACCGGAATTCGGTGCATCGGCTCAAGGCCGATGAGTCGTATCAGATCGGTACTCCGGGTCATCCGGTGCGCGCGTATCTGTCGGTCGATGAGGTGATCGCGGCGGCCGAGCGGTGTGGCGCGGATGCGATCTATCCGGGTTACGGGTTCTTGTCGGAGAATCAGGGTTTGGCCCAGGCGTGTGCGGATGCGGGGATCACGTTCGTGGGTCCGTCGGCGGATGTGTTGGAGCTGACGGGTAACAAGGCGACGGCGGTGGCTGCGGCGAAGGCGGCGGGGTTGCCGGTGTTGGCGTCGTCGGAGCCGTCGGCCGATGTGGCGGAGTTGCTCGCGGCTGCCGAGTCGATGCAGTTCCCGGTGTTCGTCAAGGCGGTGGCCGGTGGTGGTGGCCGGGGTATGCGTCGGGTGGAGAAGATCGCGGATCTGGCCGATGCGATCGCGGCGGCCTCGCGGGAGGCGGAGGCGGCATTCGGGGATCCGACGGTGTTCCTGGAGCAGGCGGTGGTCAATCCGCGCCATATCGAGGTGCAGATCCTGGCCGATACCCACGGCAATGTGATCCATCTGTTCGAGCGGGATTGTTCGGTGCAGCGTCGTCATCAGAAGGTGATCGAGTTGGCGCCGGCGCCGAACCTGTCACCGGAGTTGCGCGAGAAGATCTGCTCGGACGCGGTCGCGTTCGCCCGCCACATCGGCTACACGTGCGCCGGGACGGTCGAGTTTCTGCTCGACGAAAACGGTCAGCATGTGTTCATCGAGATGAATCCGCGCATCCAGGTCGAGCACACGGTGACCGAGGAGATCACCGATGTGGACCTGGTGGGCTCACAGCTGCGCATCGCGTCGGGTGAATCGCTGGACGATCTCGGATTGTCGCAGGACACTCTGGCGATTCGGGGTGCGGCGATGCAGTGCCGGATCACCACCGAGGACCCGGCCAACGGGTTCCGGCCCGACGTCGGACGCATCACCGCCTACCGCAGTCCGGGTGGTGCCGGGGTGCGTCTGGACGGCGGTGCGGTGCTCGGTGCCGAGGTGACCGGCCACTTCGACTCGATGCTGGTGAAACTCACGTGTCGCGGTCGGGATTTCGCGACCGCGGCGCGCCGTGCGCGGCGTGCGGTGGCCGAGTTCCGGATTCGTGGAGTGGCCACCAACATCCCGTTCCTGCAGGCGGTGCTCGATGATGTCGACTTCCGCGAGGGCCGGGTGACGACGTCGTTCATCGAGGACCGTCCGTGGCTGCTGACCTCGCGCAGCTCGGCCGACCGCGGCACCAAGATCCTGTCGTACCTGGCCGATGTGACGGTCAACAAGCCGCACGGCGAACGTCCGACGAAGGTGTATCCGCGTGACAAGCTGCCCACGCTGGATCGCGCCACCCTCGCCTCACCGCCGGACGGTTCGCGTCAGCGGTTGTTGGAGTTGGGGCCGGCCGGGTTTGCCGCGGATCTACGGGATTCGAAACGACTTGCCGTCACCGACACCACTTTCCGGGACGCTCATCAATCGTTGCTGGCCACCCGGGTCCGTACGACCGGGTTGATGGCGGTGGCGCCCTATGTGGCGGCGATGACCCCCCAGTTGTTGTCGCTGGAATGCTGGGGTGGGGCCACCTACGACGTGGCGTTGCGGTTCCTGAAGGAAGACCCGTGGGATCGGTTGGCGCAGTTGCGTGAAGCGGTACCCAACATCTGTTTGCAGATGTTGCTGCGGGGCGCCAACACCGTCGGCTACACCCCGTACCCGACCAAGGTGACCACCGCGTTCGTCGCCGAGGCCACCGCAACCGGTATCGACATCTTCCGGATCTTCGACGCGCTCAACAACATCGAGCAGATGCGTCCGGCCATCGACGCGGTACGCGAGACCGGCACGGCGGTCGCCGAGGTCGCCATGTCCTACACCGGTGACCTGGCCAACCCGAACGAGGACCTCTACACCCTCGACTACTACCTGCGGTTGGCCGAACAGATCGTCGATGCCGGCGCGCACGTGTTGGCGATCAAGGACATGGCCGGGCTGTTGCGGGCGCCGGCGGCGACGAAGCTGGTGTCGGCATTGCGCAGCAACTTCGATCTGCCGGTGCATGTGCACACTCACGACACCCCCGGCGGGCAGCTCGCCACCTATCTGGCGGCGTGGGAGGCCGGGGCGTCGGCCGTGGACGGCGCCAGTGCGGCGTTGGCCGGTACCACCAGCCAGCCGGCGTTGTCGGCGATCGTGGCCGCCGCTGCTCATTCCGAGCGTGACACCGGCCTCGATCTGCAGGCCGTCTGCGACCTCGAGCCGTACTGGGAGGCGCTACGCAAGGTGTACGCGCCGTTCGAGTCCGGACTGCCCGCGCCGACCGGACGGGTCTACACCCACGAGATCCCCGGTGGGCAGTTGTCGAACCTGCGACAGCAGGCCATCGCCCTCGGACTGGGCAACCGGTTCGAGGCCGTTGAAGAGGCCTACGCCGCCGCCGACCGCATGCTGGGTCGAGTGATCAAGGTGACCCCGTCGTCGAAGGTCGTCGGCGATCTCGCGTTGGCGTTGGTCGGCCGCGGCATCACCGCCGACGAGTTCGCCGCCAACCCGCAGGGCTACGACATCCCCGACTCGGTGATCGGTTTCCTGCGTGGCGAACTCGGCGATCCCGCTGGCGGCTGGCCCGAACCGCTACGCTCACTGGCGTTGGAGGGCCGCGCCGAGGCGGCGGCCACCGCCGAGTTGTCCGACGACGATTCGCAGGCGCTCGACACCCCCGGCCAGAAACGCCAGCACACTCTCAACCGGTTGCTGTTCCCCGGCCCCACCAAGGAATTCGACGACCACCAGGAGACCTACGGCGACACCTCCCGGCTGTCGGCGAACCAGTTCTTCTACGGGCTGCGTTACGGCGAGGAACACCGCGTCGAGCTCGAACCCGGTGTCGACTTGCTGATCGGGCTCGAAGCGATCAGCGAACCCGACGAGAAGGGCATGCGCACCGTCATGTGCATCCTCAACGGACAACTACGTCCGGTGCAGGTGCGTGACCGTTCCGTCGATGCCGAGGTCGCCGCGGCCGAGAAGGCCGATCGCGGCAATCCGCACCACATCGGCGCACCGTTCGCCGGAGTCGTGTCGCTGAGTGTGGACGTCGGCGACGAGGTCGCCGCCGGCGCTGCCATCGGCACCATCGAGGCGATGAAGATGGAAGCCACCATCACTGCGCCCGTCGGCGGCAAGGTCGTCCGCGTCGCCATCGGCCAGGTCACCCAGGTCACCCCGGGCGATCTGCTCGTCGAAATCGGGTAGCGGGGTCACGCCCGCGACAGTTCCCCATGTGAATCGGTATCCACATGGGGAACTGTCAATTACGGGGGTGATTTCCGGCGTATCTGTCAGTCCTCCGTGTGGTTGGCTTGGCCGTCGACGACGAGATCTGCAAGGTGCCTGCTCGCGGCGACCAGCCGGGCGTTGGGTTCGTCGACGGAGTCGACCCACGCGGCGGCATCGGCAAGGCCCTTGCCGGCGGCGCGGTGGCGACGTAGCAGCCGTTCGCGTCGGAGGGGACCCGGCGCGTCGATGTAGTAGAGGCGGCGTAGCAGTGGACGCACCGCGGACCATGGCGGGTTGTCGAGAGCAAGGTAGTTGCCCTCCACGACAATCACCCGGGCAGTGGGTGCGACGACGAGCCGCGCGGCGATCGGTTCGCCCATGACATGGTCGAAGTCGGGGCAGTACACCGGTCGGTCGCCGCACGCGGTGATCCGTTCGAGCAGCGTGACGAAGCCGTCGGCATCGAAGGTATCCGGTGCGCCTTTGCGGTCGCCGCGGCCGACGTCGGCGAGCACGCGGTCGGATAGATGAAACCCGTCCATCGGGACGTATGCGACCGTGTCGGGTCCGCGTCGGGCTCCGAGGATGTCGATCACCGCGCGCGTGATCGTGGTCTTACCGCCGCCGGGCGGGCCGGTGATGCCGACGAGTACCCGCTCCGTTCCGGACAGGAGGCCGGCGATGTCGTCGGCGACTGCGGCGGCGGGTCCGTCAACGGCGTCGGGCATGCGATCGACGGTAGTCGCCATCAGTAACGCGGGTCGGGGCGGACAGCGCGAGCCGTCCCGGTTCCCGCGGGCCGTCGACGGTCCGCGGGAGCCGAGACGACCCGCGCGAGGCTAGCTCGACCGCCCGAACCAGCTGACGTCGTCGTTGCCGATGAGGTCGGGGACCGTCCAGCCGTCCAGGTCGTACTCGGACAGGCACTGTTCGGCGAGACCCTTCATGGATTCCACACCACCACGGTTCTGCGCGGCGAACAGCAACTCTGCCTTCACATTCTCGTGGTTGCCCGAGTAGTTGCGTTCGTAGAGTTCGTGCCGGCCGCCGAATTCGGAACCGATCGAATCCCACAGTGCCTTCATCACCTTCACCCGATCGACCGCGGTGATGCCGTTGGAACCGCGGACGTACTTGTCGAGGTACGGGCGCACGTCGGGGCTCTTGAAGTCGGCGGCGCTCGACGGCAGATAGATCAGGCCCGATGCGACGTCCTGCTCGATGATCTCCTTGATACGCGGGTAGCCCTGCATCATGAACATCCGGTAGGTGAGGCCGTATTCGAGGCGCGGGATCACGGTGTCGCCGATCCACGGTTCGGGGTTGTGGGCCATCGCGTCGGTGAGCGTCCAGAACAGGTTGCGCCAGCCGATCACCTCACCGACCCGGGTCTGCACGCCGCGAAAGCCGCCGGAACCGGTGGCGTCGAGTGCCTTCATCAGCAACCCGGCGATGAAGTCGAGTTTCACCGCGAGACGGGTGCAGCCCTGGAAGGTGAAGCGCGGCAGGAAGCCGGACTGTGGGAAGAAGGCGTTGATGCGCTCGACGTCGCCGTACATGAAGACGTTCTCCCAGGGCACGAGCACCTTGTCGAAGACGAAGATGGTGTCGTTCTCGTCCATCCGGCTCGACAGCGGGTAGTCGTACGGGCTGCCCATGACCGCGGCCTGTTCGGTGTAGGAGGTCCGGCAGATGAGTTTGATGCCGGGTGCGTCCATCGGCACGGTGCAGATGAGCGCGAATTCCTTCTTGCGGATCGGCAGCCCGTAGTGGGCGATGAAGTTGTAGTTGGTGATGGCCGAGCCGGTGGCGACGACCTTCGCTCCCGAGACGATCAGCCCCGCGTCGGTTTCCTTCTCCACCTTCATGAACACGTCGCCGACCTCGTCGGGCGGCAACTGACGATCCACCGGCGGATTGATGATGGCGTGGTTCCAGTACAGGACCTTTTCCTGTGACTCGCGATACCAGCGTTCGGCGTTGGCCTCGAACGGTGCATAGAGATCCTTGTTGGCATGCAGGGTGCCCAGGAAGCTGGCCTTGTAGTCGGGGGAGCGTCCCATCCAGCCGTAGGTCATCCGTGCCCATTCGGCGATCGCATCACGTTCTTTGACCAGATCTGCCGAGCTCGTGGGCGCCTTGAAGAACGGCATCGTCACGCCGCCGTTGCCGGTGTCGGTGGGCGCGGTCACCTTGTCGCGGGTGGCCGGATCGTGCATCGAGTCGTAGAGGCGAGCCGTCATCCGGATCGGGTTGCGGAAGGCTGGGTGGGTGGTCACATCTTTCACGCGCTCGCCGTGTAGCCAGATCTCGCGCCCGTCCTTGAGTGACTCGATGTACTCGTCGCCGGTCATCGGCCGGGAGGCGAAATTGCGCGTCTTGTTGGCCGCACTGTCGGCTGCCGGGTTGGTGGTCGGTGCGTCGGTGTCGGGCCGCTCGTCGAGAGTGGTCATGATTGATACCTCTTTCTGATCGATCGATCGTGACTGGTTATGAAAACGGTTCAGGCGGTGCGGGTTCCGGCCAGATGAAACGGGGTGAACGTGGTGGTCGAGTCGAACCATCCCGAATGCGGATCGTCGGCGCACAACGTCCACAGTGAGTTCACGCTCGGCTCGCCGAGATCGTGAAAGGTGCTGCGGTAGTACAACAGTGGTGACTTCCCGCTCGACGATGCGTCGACGATCTCGCCGATGAAGATGATGTGGTCGCCGCCGTCGTAGCTACGCCATGGGAGGCAACTGAGGGTGGCGGCGGCGCCCTGCAGGACCGGTGCGGTCGGCCCGTCGTCCCATCGGGGTCCCGGGTCGGCCGGCCTGCCGGCGAAATGCATTGCGATGTCGAGTTGATCGGCTGCCATGATGTTCACCGCGAATGGTGCATCGGTGAGGTACCCGCAGGCCTTGGACTTGCGCGTCAGGGTGACCTGGCAGAGGCGAGGTTCGAGCGAGACGGCCGTGAATGCGGTGACGGTTGCGCCGTGCGGCTCACCGTCGGCGTTTGTGCAGGTGATCACCGTGACGCCGCTGGCGAACTGGCCGAAGATGTTCTGTAGCGCCGTGCGTTCCATGTGACTACTCCTTTCGATGATCGCTAATGTGAGGTAGAACATATTTCGACGTCGGCCCCTTGACGATCCGCTGAACGCGACAGCGATCCGGAATGCGCGGCGAGGTCGTGAGGAGTGTCGATGAGTCAGCTGCAACAGCTTTCAATACCGGGTGATCCGGATTGGGATGCAGCGTCGGATGCGGTGTCCGCAGCCTATTTCCCACACGTGCTGCGGCCCCGTGTCGCCCGCAGCACAGCGACCGAGGCCGATGTCGCGGTCACGGTGCTCGGCCCGCTGCGTATCGCGCGGATCGGATGGGGCGCGGAGGTATCGATTCACTCCGACCATCCCGGCGCCTACGGCATCAACGTCCCGCTCAACGGTGTGCTCGAGACGTCGGTCGCCGGACATTCGGTGGTGTCGACCAGCGGGTCGGCGACGGTCAATCCGCCCGACACCCCCACCGACATCACCCGCTGGTCGAGCACTTGCACGATCGTCGGCGTCAAGATCGACCGCGACTTCCTGCACCACGAGATGTGTCGGGTGACCGGGCAACCCGACACGTCCATACCCGATCAGCTCGATCTTCGTTCACCCGAAGGCGCGAGTTGGTTCCGTCTGGTGCAGTCGATCGCCGGACAGCCCGCCGACGACCCGCTACTGGCCAACCCGTTGGTCGCCGAACAACTCGCCGGATCGTTGACCGATGCGTTTCTCTTGGCGGCCGTCCCCGACGATCGGGGCGATCATCTGCTGCCTCGACCGCGGATCGTGACCCGAGTGCTCGACGCCCTGCGCGCCGACCCGGCACGGCCCTGGACGGCCGCGGACATGGCCGAGTCGGCCGGGGTGAGCGTGCGTCGCCTTCAGGAGGGCTTTCGGCAATACGTGGGGAAGACGCCGCGTGAATGTCTCACCGAGATCCGACTCGCTGCGGTTCACGACGACCTCATGCGCGGAACGTCGGCGTCGGTGACCGACGCCGCGATGAAGGCGGGTTTCACCCACACCGGACGGTTCGCCGCCGCGTTCCGACAGCGATACGGCGTCTCGCCGTCCCAACTACTCACCGACCGCTGAGCGCGCGACCGGTGGGGGAGTTCTGGACGCAGTTTCGAGTTCCGGCCAGGAGCCCGAACTGCGGCCAGAGCCTGCAGGTGCGGCCGGCACCGGGTCAGCTACCCCGATATGTCGAGTAGGCGTACGGGCTCAGCAGCAGCGGCACGTGGTGGTGGCGCTGCGGATCGCCGACCTCGAAGCAGATGTCGACCTCGGGGTAGAAGCCGGTGAGCTGCTGATCGGCGAACCAGCTGCCGGTGTCGAAGACGAGATGGTGGATGCCGGCGATGAGCGCGTCGGTGTTGACCTGCGCGATCCGGCCGTCACCGTCGGTGACGCCGGCAGCGAGTTCGGTGCCGGAGGCATCCTGCAGGGACACCGCGACGCCGACGGCGGGTGCGCCGCTGACGGCATCGAGGACGTGGGTCGACAAACCGGTCACGCCTGGGCCTCCTCGTCGAGGTAGATGCTTGCCGGTGTCAGCATACGGATCAGTCGGCTGCGGTTGATCTTGGCGAGTTCCATGCGCATCACCCGACGTTCGGTCTCGGGGTCATTGCTCATGCGCTGCTTGAGGATGTCGAGGAGCTCCGCGGCGGGGCGGCCGTTGGCGAACACCAGGTAGACGTGACCGAACCTCTCCTCGTAGGCCGCGTTGAGTTCCTTGATCTCGGCCAGCACATCGGCGTCGGCGCCGGTGACCCCGGACTGTTCGCGTTTCGACGACGGATTGTCGGCCCGGTCGCCGATCCGCGGGTGTCCGGCCAACGCGTCGTCGAGATCCTTCTCGGTGAGCTCGGCCATGATCAGGTCGGCGTACTCGAGCAGCGCCTCGTCGTCGGAGAACGGCCGGGCCGACGCCACGCGCACTGCCCAGATCCGGGAGCTGCAGCATTCGAAGAGCTGATTGATGGCCTGGCGTTCGGACAATTCGTTGAAACTGGACAATCCTCGCCAATCGACACGACGCATGCGCCCCAGCCTAAGAGAGTTCCGGTTGTCGGGTGAATCGGGCCGACGTGAACGGGTTGGCGTCAGCGACGAGATCGTCGAAGCGGTAGTTCGCGATCTTGGCGATCTCGATCAACGCGAACGACTTCTCGCTCGTCTCCGAGTTGTCCATGCGTGCCCAGCCGTTTCGCAGGACCCGGTCGTAGCGTTCGGTCTCGCGGGCACAGATGACGAGCGGGAACCCGAAATGCTCCTGGTAGGCGGCAGCCAGATTCACCACATTCTCGTGCTCGGTCTCCTCGAGGTGAGACAGCCCCTTGTGGTCGACAGCAACCAGCTCGCCGGTCTCCTCGTCCTCGGCGCCCAGATCCGGGAAGGCGCGGATGAGCGCCAACTGTTCCTCGTCGCTGCCGGTGAGCATCGCCTCCTGGAACGCGCTGCGCAGGTCGTGGACGTCCTCGAACGGCTTCTGATCCCAGGCCCGGTCGAGCACCCAGTCGACGTTCTGTACGACGCCGCCGAAGGTGTCCCGGAACTGCTCCTTGGACATCGTGTTGACCTCGTCAAGGGTGATCGCGCCGCCACCGGCCACCGCGGGCCCACGGCCACCCACGTGGAAAAACAACAGATTCAACAGGATGGCGGTGATCGCGCCCATGGTGATCCCGGTGGAGAACGGGATCTGCAAGAAGATGTTCGGCATCGCCTCGTCCACTCCGGGCAGCGCAGGCACGTCGACCTGCTCACCGGACTTCTCGATCACGGTGGTCGGGGCGGCTGACTGGGAGAACTGCACATACAGCGCGACGGCCAGCGACGTCGCCGAGATGATCAGGTTGCGATGATCGGTGAAATCGACCGAGGTGAGTGTCTGGATGCCGACAATCGCGACGGTGGCGAACATGATCAACGCGGCACCGCCGAGGACCGGCGCAGGAATCGACTCGACCACCTTCGCCAGCTTGGGCAGCACCCCCAGAATGATCATGATGACGCCCGCGCAGGCGACCACCCAGCGACTCTTGACGCCGGTGAGCCGGACCAGACCGACGTTCTCGGAGAAGGCCGTATACGGGAACGAGTTGAACGAGCCGCCGATCATGGTGGCCAAGCCGTCGGCGCGCACGGTGGCCGCGACGTCCTCTTTTTTGATGCGCTTGCCGACGATCTCGCCGGTCGCGAAGACCGACCCGGTCGATTCCACCGCGACAACGAGGAGCACCACGATCAGTGAGACGATTGCGACGATGTCCCACTGCGGCCAGCCGAACGCGAAGGGCGGGGTGAAGCCCAGCCACGACGCCTCGCCGACCGAAGAGAACGAGGCGTCGCCGAGGAGCCACGCGATGAAGGTGCCGACCGTGAGGCCGAGGAGCACCGCGATCGTCGCCATGAACCCGCGGAAGAAGCGTTGCATCAACACGATCAGCAGGATGGTGCCCAGTGCATAGCAGACCCAACGCCAGTTGGCGGAGTCGTGTAGATGGGTGGCGGGATCGCTCACCGCGTCGCCGGCGCCCACCGGGATGAGACAGATACCGATGATGGTGATCAGGGTGCCGGTCACCACCGGCGGCAGGAATCGGATCAGCTTGGCGAAGAACGGCGCGATCAGAAAGGTGAACACGCCGGCCGCGATGACCGCGCCGTAGACGGTCTGCAGCCCGACACGTCCGCCGCCGTGATTGTTGGCGATCTGGATGACCGGCGCCAGGGTCGCGAAGGTGATTCCTTGCAGCAGTGGCAGCCGGACGCCGATCTTCCAGAATCCGACGGCTTGTAGCAGCGAGGCGATGCCGCAGGTGAACAGGTCGGCGGTGATCAGCATCGTCAGCGCTTCGTCGTCGAGGTCGATGGCGCGTGCGATGAGCAGGGGGACGAGGACAGCGCCGGCGTAGAAGGCCACCACGTGCTGGGCACCGAGCGCCACCAGTTTCCCGGGTGGGGGTACCTGGTCGACCGGATGCACCCGGCGTTTGCGCTGCGGTGCCCCGATGGGGGCGCTGGAATCGGTTGCCATTGGCCTCATCACCTAGAGTTCGTAGCCCTGCCGTGAACGATCGCCGCGCACAGCAGATAAATAGTGAACCTCGATGCGGATTCCCGCTCGGCGGTGGATCGTATATTTCGACGTGGTAAAAGGTGCGGAACGGACAGGAGGCCAGTGCGGTGGCGATGACGGGACCCGAGAGCCGTGACCTGCCGGACACGTCTGCGAGTCGCGTCGGTGCGGTGTGTGGCGTGGTGCTCGCAGCCGGCGCCGGAAGTCGCTACGGAATGCCGAAAATCCTTGCACACCAAGGTCAGTGGCTCGCGATCGCGGTGCGGGCGCTGCGCGACGGGGGGTGCGACGAGGTGGTGGTGGCGATGGGGGCGAGCACTGTCGAACCACCCGGCGGGGCATCGGTGCTCCACGTCGACGACTGGGCGACGGGTCTGTCGGCGACAGTGCGCGCCGCCGCGGGGTGGGTGGCACAGCGGCGGGATCCCGCCGCGATGGTTTTACATGTTGTTGACACACCCGATGTGGGGCCGGAGGTCACCGGCCGCGTCGTCGACGCGGCGCAGCGTCGGCGGGATGTGGTGGCACGCGCGGTGTTCGACGGACGGCCGGGCCACCCGGTGTACATCGGGTCCGACCATCTCGACCCGCTCGGTGCTCATCTGCAGGGTGACGTCGGGGCGGGACGGTATCTGGCGACCGTCGCGGGTCTGCGCACCGTGGAGTGCGGCGACCTGGCCACGGGCCGCGACCGCGACCTGCCGGACTGATCTCGCTCTCAGAGCCCGGGTAGGCCGTCCGGCACGGTGTGTGGCAGGGCCACGTCGAGTACGCCCGCGGCGAAGCGGGTCACCGGGCCGCCGGCGGCACGCAACGCGGCATCGTATCCGGCGCGTGCGCGACCGCAGTAGTGGGTGGGCTGACCGTGGGTGACGTCGAGTCCGATGACGGCGATCGTCTCGCCCGTGGTGGGGATGCAGATGCCCCACACGAACAGATTCTCCGATTCCCATCCACGCGCGACGACCTCGGTGTATCCGAGCGGATCGGGCACACCGAGGTCGTCGAGTGCGGGGACGTCGGAGATCCGTTCATCGGCACGCAGCGCGCGCAGATACCAGGCTCCGGCGTTGATCTCGACCGGTTCCATGACCGGTGCGTCGCTACTTCAGTTCGAGCAGCACGGTGCCCTGGGTGACGGCGGCGCCGGCCTCGATCGCGAGTCCGGTGACCACACCGTCCTTGTGGGCGGTGACGGGGTTCTCCATCTTCATGGCCTCGAGCACGACGACGAGTTCGCCGGCGGAGACCTGCTGGCCCTCCTCCACGGCGACCTTCACGACGGTGCCCTGCATGGGCGCTGCCACGGCGTCACCGGAGACGGCGGCATTGCCACCCTTTTTGCGGGACCGGGCCTTCGGCTTCTTGCGGACCACGCCGTTGGCGCTGCTGCCACCGCCGCCGAGCGCGAGATCACCCGGCAGCGAAACCTCGACGCGTCGGCCGCCGACCTCGACGACGACGTTCTGGCGCGGCAGCGACTCGTCGTCCTCGATCGGCTCACCACCGGTGTATGGCTCGATCGGGTTGTCCCAGTCGGTTTCGATCCACTTGGTGTAGACATCGAAGGTCTCGACGCCGTTCTCGTCGGTGTGGCCGTGGAAGGCCGGGTTCTCGACGATATGGCGGTGGAACGGGATGACCGTGGCCAGGCCCTCGACTTCGAACTCGGCGAGCGCGCGCGCCGAGCGCTCGAGCGCCTGCTCGCGGGTCTCGCCGGTGACGATGAGCTTGGCGAGCATCGAGTCGAACTGTCCGCCGATCACGTCGCCGGCAACGACGCCGGAGTCGACGCGCACGCCGGGACCGGTCGGCTCCTTGTACACCGTGACCGGCCCGGGGGCGGGCAGGAAGTTGCGGCCGGCGTCCTCGCCGTTGATGCGGAACTCGAAGGAGTGCCCGCGCGGCGTCGGATCCTCGGAGATCTCCAGCTTCTCGCCGTTGGCGATGCGGAACTGCTGACGAACCAGGTCGATACCGGAGGTCTCCTCGGTGACCGGGTGCTCCACCTGCAGACGGGTGTTGACCTCGAGGAAGGACACCAGGCCGTCGCTACCGACGAGGAACTCGACCGTGCCTGCACCGTAGTAGCCCGCCTCGCGGCAGATGGCCTTGGCCGACTCGTGGATCTTGGTGCGCTGCTCGTCGGTGAGGAACGGCGCGGGGGCCTCCTCGACCAGCTTCTGGAAGCGACGCTGCAGCGAGCAGTCGCGGGTGCCGGCGACGATCACGTTGCCATGCTGGTCGGCGATCACCTGGGCCTCGACGTGACGGGCCTTGTCCAGGTAGCGCTCGACGAAGCACTCGCCGCGACCGAAGGCGGCGACGGCCTCGCGGGTGGCCGACTCGAACAGGTGCGGGATCTCGTCGATGGTGTAGGCCACCTTCATACCGCGTCCACCGCCGCCGAAAGCCGCCTTGATCGCGACCGGTACGCCGTGTTCCTCGGCGAACGCGACGACCTCGTCGGCGTCCTTGACCGGGTCCTTGGTGCCCGGCGCCATCGGTGCGTCGGCCTTGAGCGCGATGTGGCGGGCGGTGACCTTGTCGCCGAGGTCGCGGATGGACTGCGGCGACGGGCCGATCCAGATCAATCCCGCGTCCAGCACAGCCTGCGCGAAGTCGGCGTTCTCGGAGAGGAAGCCGTAGCCGGGATGGATGGCGTCGGCGCCCGACTTGGCCGCGGCGTCGAGGATCTTGTCGAACACGAGGTAGGACTCGGCCGAGGTCTGGCCGCCGAGCGCGAACGCCTCGTCGGCGAGCTTCACGAACAGCGCGTCGGCGTCGGGTTCGGCGTACACGGCGACGCTGGCCAGACCGGCGTCCCGAGCGGCCCGGATCACTCGCACCGCGATCTCGCCACGATTGGCGATGAGGACCTTGGAAATACTGTTCGCAGAGCTACTTGGCACTTGTTCTCCTGGGCGTCGTGACGCTCGGTGGAGCGGCACTTGGTCGTTATGAATCACATCACGCGTCTGGGGTTTCACCCGTCCGGCCGATCGTGACGGCCCTCGGAGTGAGGCACGACACTCGAGTCTAAGTGTCACGCGTTCAGGGCAATACCCTAGCCCACCGATCAAGCGATCGGTCGCCCCCTCCGGTTACTCGTCGGTACGAAAAGTGCTCGCGTCGCCGAGCTCCCGGATCAACCGGGCGAAATCGTGCAGGTAGGCCTGGACGGGACCGACGGGACCGGTGTCCGTGTCGCCGGGTTCGGCGGCCGGAGTGGGATAGTTCACGTCGGCGCCCGGGACGTTCTGACTATCAGGCGACGCTGCGGGTTCCGGTGGGAAGCGGGCCGACACCCGCATGCCGCCGGGTGTCCGATTGATCCAGATATAGACCTCGTGGGGTGCATAACTGTGGCTGCGCAACACCTTCGCCCGGCCCGCGTCGGCCTCGGCCGCCCCCGGGGCATATCGCGTGTCGATGAACGAGATCACGAACAAGGGTTCGCCGCTGTGGCCGAGGAGTTCGGCGACCCGCAGGAACGGCAGCCCGGCGCCCTGGCGGGACCGTTTGAGTTCGGCGGTCGCCCGTGTGACCGCCTGATCGAAGGTCGGTGAATCGGAGACGTCGAGGGTGAACGGGGCCACCGCAACGAACCAGCCCAGCGCGGTGAGCCAGCGAGCGTCGTCGCGGGTGTGGCGGGGGAGCACGCAGCGGAACTCGTCGTCGCCGGTGCGATCGTGATGCACCAGGGCGCACGCCGCGAGCACGCCTGCGGTCAGCGTGCCGCCGGCCTGCGAGCAGACCGCGGTGAATCTGTTGGCGGCCGCGTCGTCGAGGATCAGGCCGTACAGCGATTGCTGGGCGACGGCGGATTCGTCGCTCGGATCGGGGGCGGGTGACTCCAGCTCGGCGCGGTCGATGGTCGCGGCCTCGGAATCGGCGGTGAAGGCCGGCATGCCGCCGTGGCCGGCGCGCAGGAAATCCGTCCACGTCCGTACCGCTGGGTGGTCGCCACCGGTCTGGTCGGCCATTCGGCGTTCCTGGGCGCTGAAGTCGACGTAGCTGCCGACGGGCGCCAGTTCGGGTTGCTCCTGACGCCGTGCTGCGCGGTAGAGGGTGACGAGTTCGTGTTGCGCCATGATCAGCGAGTAGCCGTCGACGAGCGAATGGTCGGCGGCGAACAGCAGGGTGAACGAGTCCTCCCGGCCGACGGTGGCGAACATGTAGGCCGGCCAATGCAGCGGCGCCGTCGCACGGTCGAAGGCGCCGGCGATCTGTTCGACCAGCGGACCCGACTCGGTGTACCAGCCGATGCGGCCCATCTTGAGCTTGACGGTGCCGGGCTCTGTGCTGAGTCGTTGAAGGCCGTCACCGCGGATGATGACGTGGCTGCGCAACACCTCGTGTCGGTCGATCCACTGCAGCAGGGTGGTCCGGATGGCCGGGATCGACAGCGGTTCGGCGAATTCGATGGCCAGACCCAGCCAGGATTCCCGGCCGCCCTCGCGTCGGGTGCGCAGCCGATAGTCGAACGCCGACCGCAGATGCTGCTCGTGATTGTGCGACGTGAGGCGGGAATCGCGGCTCCAGGAACCCAGGCCACCCGAGACATACGGCATCCACTCGACGAGTCCGCCAGGCTCCACCGACTCGTCGCGGATCTGGACGAACTTCATGTCGAACTGGTGGGGGTGCCGGGTCCGTCCCCGGCCTGACGTCGCACCTGTCCTTTGATCCGGGCGAGCATGCCCGCCATACCCCGCAGTCGCAGCGGACTGACCGCCGAGCCCAGCCCCAGATCGTGATAGAAGTCCGCCGGCACCGCGAGGATCTCGTCGGCGGGCGCGCCGTCGAGGCCCTGATACAGGATCGAGGCGAAACCTCGGGTGGTCGGAGCCTCTGCCGGCGCCGTCAGGTACAGCCGCACATGATCAGTGTCGGCGGCGTCCACCGACAGGAATACCGGCGACTGACACTCCGGCACCGGCTCCATCGCGTCCTGTTGGAGGTGGGACGGGAGATCGGGCAGTTCACGCGAGAACTCCAGCAGTAACGTCACCTTGTCGGCATCGCCGAGTGCGCCGAAGTCGTCGACGATCTCGGCGAGAGCAGCCGGCAGTGTCATGTCGTCGCCGGGGCGGCGCCCGGCTCGGGGCCGATGGCGATGGGCACCCGCACCGCGTTACCCCATTCGGTCCACGACCCGTCGTAGTTGCGCACCTTGTCGTAGCCGAGCAGATGGGTCAGCACGAACCAGGTGTGGCTCGACCGCTCGCCGATGCGGCAGTACGCGATGGTCGGGGTTGACGGATCGAGGTCGGCGTAGATCTCCTCGAGTTCCTTACGGCCGCGGAAGCGGCTGTCCGGTGCGGCGGCCTTGGCCCACGGGATGGAGATGGCGGTGGGGATGTGGCCCCCGCGTAGCGCACCCTCCTCTGGGTAGTCCGGCATGTGCGTGCGTTCGCCGGTGTACTCCTGCGGGGAGCGCACGTCGACGAGCGGTTGGGTACCGAGCGCCTCGAGCACCTCCGGCGCGAATGCGCGGATTCGGGAGTCATCACGCTCGACGACGGGGTAGTCCGATCGCGGGTACTCGGGCACATCGAAGGACGTGTCGCGATCCTCCGACATCCAGGCGTCGCGGCCACCGTCGAGCAGCCGGACGTCCTCGTGGCCGAACAGCGTGAACACCCACAGCGCGTAGGCGGCCCACCAATTGCTCTTGTCGCCGTAGATCACCACGGTGTCGTCGCGTTCGATCCCCTTGCTACGCATGAGCTCAGCGAACTGTTCACCGTTGATGTAGTCGCGGGTCACCGGATCGTTGAGATGAAGATGCCAGTCGATCTTCTGCGCGGTCGGGATGTGACCGATGTCGAAGAGCAGGACATCCTCGTCCGACTCGACGATCTTGAGTCCCTTCGCACCGAGATGCGCCGACAGCCACTGGGTGCTGACCAGACGCTCCGGATGCGCGTACTCGGCGAATGCCGGATTCGGATCGGTCTCCACGCTCAACTGCGGTCCCTTCAATCTGTGGTCGCCGATGCGGCATCGGGCGGTCTGACGGACACGGCGATCCGGTGTCTGGCAATGAGCCTACCCACTGCCGAAGTCGCGTGGCGTGCCGACTCACGGTCGTGTCGGCGAGCTGAGAGCTCAGCCGACGCGGTGCCCTTCCATGGACAACTCGCCCAGCCGATGTGACACGGCGTCAAGGACATCGTCGAGGGTGTGTGATCACGACGACGACCCTGGACACTGATGCCGGAATCCGTGCACTTGCCACGACATGCAGGTGTGTCGGCCCAGATCAGTTGTCCGATTTGCCAGTTGGGTCCGACAGCCACAAGTCGACGACCGACACCCCCACCTCGCCGAGCAGACGACGAACGGTCGGCAGGCCGATCCCGAGCACCGATGACGGATCGCCGTCGACGGAGTCCACGAACCAGCCGCCGAGCCCATCGAGGGTGAAGGCGCCGGCCACCGAGAGGGGTTCGCCGGTGGCGACGTAGGCATCGATCGTCGCGTCGTCGACGTCGGCGAATCTGATGGTCGTCGACGCCGCGGCGTGCGCGGAGGCGGCCACCAGGCCGTCGTGGATGCGGGTGACACAGTGCCCGGTGATGAGTTCGGCCGAGCGGTTGCGCATGGTGCGCCACTGGCTCTGCGCGACCTGTGCGGTGTGCGGTTTGCCGCTCAGCCGGCCGTCGAAGAACAGCATCGAGTCACAGGTGAGGACCACCACATCGGAGGCGTCGCAGTCGGCGAGGACATCGGCCACCACGGCGTCGGCCTTGGCCTGCGCCAACCGGACGACGATGTCCTCGGGTGGAAACGCCGCCATGGTGGTCAGCAGGGCGTCCTCGTCGACGTCGGAGACGATCACCCGCGGGTCGAGTCCCGCGTCGCGCAGCACCCGGAGGCGGGCCGGCGACGCCGACCCGAGCACCACCTCCGGTGCGCTCACCACCTCAGATTGGTGAAGCTGCCCGGTGCGCCCCAGATCGGCCGCAGCCGGTCCTCAGGGCGTCCCCAGTCGTCGCGTGGCCCGGCGTCGGCGATGCCGCCACCGGAGGACCCGGCGGCGGAGGCGACGACCGCGACGAGGGCGGCGAGTTCCTCATCGGTCGGGTTACCCCGGACGACGCGCAAAAACGGTGCGGACTGTGTCTGCGTTTCGGCGTCGGCGCCGGTCTCGATGTCGCTCACAGCGGAATGTTCCCATGCTTCTTCGGCGGCAGCGTGACCATCTTGCGCTCGAGCAGGCGCAGCGCGGTCGCCACCTGGCCACGGGTGTGGCTGGGCGGGATCACCGCGTCGACGTAGCCACGTTCGGCGGCGACGTACGGATTGACCAGAGTGTCCTCGTACTCCTGCTGCAGTTCGAGGCGCAGTGCGTCGACGTCCTCGCCGTTCGCCGCAGCTTCCTTCAGCTTGCCGCGGTAGACGAATCCGACCGCGCCGGAGGCGCCCATGACCGCGATCTGGGCCGTCGGCCAGGCCAGATTGACGTCGGCGCCCATGTGCTTGGACCCCATCACGTCGTAGGCGCCGCCGTAGGCCTTGCGCGTGATGATGGTGATCTTGCCGACGGTGGCCTCGCCGTAGGCGTACAGCAGCTTGGCGCCGCGGCGGATGATGCCGTTGTATTCCTGGTCGGTGCCGGGCAGGAAGCCGGGCACGTCGACCAGGGTGACGATCGGGATGTTGAAAGCGTCACACGTGCGGACGAACCGGGCGGCCTTCTCCGACCCCTTGATGTCGAGGCAGCCGGCGAACTGGGTCGGCTGGTTTGCGACGATGCCGACGCTGCGGCCGTCCACCCGGCCGAATCCGACGATCACGTTGGTCGCGTACTCGGCCTGCACCTCGAGGAACTCGTCGTCGTCGAGGATGCGCCGGATGACCTCGTGCATGTCGTAGGGCTGGTTCGGCGAATCAGGGATCAGCGTGTCGAGTTCGAGGTCCTCATCGGTGAGGGTGTCCTCGATCGAGCCGGCAGCCGGCTGGTCCACCGGCAGGCGCGGGGCCTCGGCCCGGTTGTTGCTGGGCAGGTAGCCGAGCAACTCCTTGACGTACCCGAGCGCGTCTTCCTCGTCGGATGCCACGTAGCTCGCGGTACCCGACTTCGTCATGTGGGTGTTGGCGCCACCGAGGTCCTCCATGGTGACGTCCTCGCCGGTGACCGTCTTGATGACGTCCGGGCCAGTGATGAACATCTGACTGGTCTTGTCGACCATCACGACGAAGTCGGTCAGGGCGGGGGAGTAGACGTGGCCGCCGGCCGCAGCGCCGAGGATCAGCGAGATCTGAGGGATCACGCCGGAAGCGCGGACGTTGCGGTGGAAGATCTCGCCGTACAGGCCCAGGGAGACCACACCCTCCTGAATACGTGCGCCGGCACCGTCGTTGATGCCGATCAGCGGCCGTCCGGTCTTGATCGCCAGGTCCATCACCTTCACGATCTTCTCGCCGTACACCTCGCCGAGGCTGCCGCCGAAGACGGTGGCGTCCTGGGAGAAGATGCACACCTCGCGGCCGTCGATGGTGCCGTAGCCGGTCACCACTCCATCGCCTACCGGGCGGCGCTCGGCCAGTCCGAAGTTGGTGCTGCGATGCCGGGCCAGCGCATCGAGTTCCACGAACGAGCCCTCGTCGAGGAGGTGAGTGATCCGCTCGCGCGCGGTGAGCTTGCCCCGCTCGTGGATTTTGTCCACCACGGCCTCGCCCACGGGGTGCTTGGCCTCATCGAGGCGGTTACGCAGATCGGCGAGTTTTCCCGCCGTCGTGTGGATGTCGGGGGCGGAGCCGTCCTCGCGCGAAGCAGTCGTCATGGACACCGATGCTAACGACCCGGGTGTGAGCCACGTCAAGCGGATCAACGTGAGATATGCCTCAGGTTCCCGAGCGATCGGTCGGGGAACGCGGATATGGCGTTGACCTGCACCTGTGGCGCGGTAGCGTCATCACCTATGAGTAACCATGCCGCCGATCTCGATGCCGATCGACTCCTCGAACTCCTGTCCGGTACCCGTTGGCGAGCGGTGGAGGTGGTGGCATCGACCGGCTCCACCAACGCAGACCTGGTCACACAGGCGGCTTCCGGCGACGTCGACGGCACGGTGCGGTTGACCACCGATCAGACGGCCGGGCGCGGCCGCCACTCCCGGGTGTGGTCCGCGCCGGCGGGGAGTCAGCTGGCCATGTCTGCGGCGGTCGCGGTGGGGTCCGAGACCGAGCATCTGGGTTGGTTGTCGTTGCTCGCCGGACTGGCGGCGGTCGACGCGATCGATGAGGTGGCGGGTCGACGGCCAAAGCTGAAATGGCCCAACGATGTCCTGATCGACGACCGGAAGGTGGCCGGCATCCTGGCCGAGTACACGAACACACCTCGCGGGGGTCTCGCGGTGATCGGGATCGGGATCAACACCTACATGTCGGCCGAGGACCTGCCGGTGCCGACAGCGACGTCCTTGCAGATCAGCACCGGAACCGAGGTCGCGCACACCGAACTGGCGGCGGCATTCCTGCGTGGGCTCGGGGATCTGTTGACCCACTGGCCCGACGACCTGGACCGACTGAGCGCTGCCTATCGCGATCGCAGCGACACCGTCGGCAGGCGGGTACGGCTGGTGATGCCCGGTGACCAGACAGTGACCGGCACCGCGGTCGGCGTGGACGCGATGGGTCGGATCGTCGTCGACGCCGAGGGCCGCCAGGTGGTCGCGGCGGCCGGCGACGTCACCCACCTGCGGCCGCTCGACGACTGAGACCTCGCGCGTCGGTCGTCTGGCTGCTTCAGCTGTCCTGGATGCTCTTGTGTCCCATGGCGGGGATCAGCGAGATGATCGGTAGCCCGATGATCAGATGGAGAATGGCGGTGGCGATGCCGACCGACAGTTCCGCGGACAGGATCAGCGGGATGATCACCGCCGCGGCGATCAGCAGACCGACGATCCAGCGGAAGAACTGATTCGGCGACGGGGTCACCATCTGCAGCACGTACCACAGCGCGCCGGCCGCGAGTGCGCACAGGAACGCAACCACCGCGAACCAGAACTCGTCACGCGCCAACGGATTCCACACCCCGAACCGGCCCGCTTCGTTTACCCGCTGCACGATCGCGCGGATGATCCACGCGGCCAGCCATGCGGCCAGGCCGGTCACGACACCGGTCATCACCACACCGCCGACGAACATTGTCGGATTGACGTTGGGTCCCAGCCGCGGTTTCTGGCGTCCGGCGTCGGCGGGCTGATACGGGTCCGCCGCATACGAGTAGGTCGGATCCGAGTGATCGGATCTCGGGGCGGGCTGCTGGCTGTAGGCCCGGGACTCGGGGTACCCGGGTTCATAACGCGCGGTCCGTGGATCGCGCGGGTCACGTGGATCGTGGTAGCTCATGTCTGTCGGACCTCGAGACTTCTCGTCACCTGCACGGCTTCACCGGAAGTGTACCCACGCCCGGTCGGAGTTCGGCCGTCCCGTGCTCGCCGGACATTAAGCTTTAGGCCATGTCCTATCCACGGGAGAACCTCGCCCCGGGCGAGGAGATCGTGCTGCATCGGCATCCCCACTGGAAGTGTCTGATCGGCCCGTTCCTACTGTTCCTGGTGGTCACGGCCGCGGTCGGGCTGCTGGGCGGCGTGATCACCGGTGCCGACCTCGGTTCCACCACTCGACTGATCCTGTTGGGCATCGTCGGCGTGCTGTGGCTCGCGGCATTGGGTTGGTTCTTCGTCCGGCCGCTCGTGTCGTGGGGGTCGACGCATTTCGTCCTCACCGACCGGCGGGTGATCTTCCGCAACGGCATCATCACCCGATCGGGGATCGACATCCCGGTGCGCCGCATCAACACCGTCGAGTTTCGGCACGGTCCCATCGACCGGCTGCTGCGCACCGGCACCCTGATCATCGAGTCGGCGTCGGACGAACCGTTGGCTTTCGACGACATCCCGCAGGTCGAGCGTGTGCATGCGCTGCTGTACCACGAGGTACTCGACGTGGCCGAGAACGAGCCGTTCACCGACGGATACGACGGTGAGGCGGCCGACGACATGCCGCAACGTCGGCACGACGAGGGGAGCAGGCGATGACCGACGTGCTGTTGGCCGAGGATGACGCCGCGATCGCGGAGCCGCTGGCCCGGGCACTCACCCGCGAGGGGTACGGCTGCGAGGTCGTCACCGACGGCGCGCAAGCACTCGATCAAGCCCTGGACAGTCGGTTCGAACTGTTGATCCTGGATCTCGGGCTGCCCGAGATCGACGGGCTCGAGGTGTGCCGCCGGGTGCGCTCGGAACGGCCGACGCTGGCGGTGCTGATGTTGACCGCGCGCACCGACGAGGTGGACTTCGTGGTGGGCCTCGACGCCGGCGCCGACGACTACGTCGGCAAACCGTTCCGGCTCGCGGAGCTGCTCGCACGGGTCCGGGCACTGCTCCGTCGTCAGCAGAGCGCCGACGTGGTGCTCGACGGGGGCGATATCCAACTCGACACCCGCGGACGGCGGGTACTGGCCAACGGTGCCGACGTCGTGCTGGCCAATCGCGAGTTCGATCTGCTGCGTTTCCTGATGGAACGCTCCGGGCAGGTGGTCAGCCGTGACGAGATCCTCACCGAGGTGTGGGGGTCGGCGGATCTGCGCTCGTCGAAGACCCTGGACATGCACATCTCCTGGTTACGGCGCAAGATCGGCGACGACCAGTACGACCGCCCGAGGCACATCGTGACGGTGCGCGGCGTCGGCTTCCGATTCGACCCCTGACTCGGGTGACCCGCGATGCGCCGCCGGATTCTGAACACGATGATCGCCATGTGTCTGGCGGTCGGCCTGCTGCTGGGTGTACCGCTCAGCGTGATCGCCTGGTGGTGGGTGTCGGACAACGCGCATCAGACGCTCGACGGGCGCCTCAAACTGATCTCCGATCAGTTGATCCGCCAAGAGGGTGAGGCCGGCAGCCTCGCGCCCGGGCAGCTGGATGTCGACGCCTTCCGGCTGCTGATCCCCGAGAACGGTCGACTGACCGTGCGCTACCCGGTCGACGGTGGTGCCGACGCGATGGTGGTGATCGGCGATCGGATCGACGGAGCGGCGATGGGTGACTCGATCGGACTCGGCAACGCGGGGTCACTGCTGCTGGAGATCCCGCTCGAGCAGGTGCGCGACGACCAGTTGGTGGCCGTGGGGATCGTGTTGCTGGTGGTGGCCAGTTCGATCGCGGCCGGCACCATCGTCGCGGCAGTGACCGCCGGAAGGATCGCCGATCCGCTCATCGACCTCGCCGACCGGGCCGCGGCCATGGCACGGGGCGACTTCCGCTCGGAATGGAAGTCCTACGGCATCGGTGAACTCGATCGGGTCTCGCGCGCACTGGGTGATGCGAACGCCGAGATCGCGCTGCGGCTGGAACGGGAGGGCGAGATCGTCGGCGACGTCTCACATCAGCTGCGTAGCCGTCTCACCGCCATCCAGTTGCGCCTCGACGAGTTGTCGATGCATCCCGACCCGTCAGTGGTCGGCGAGGCGGAGGCGGCGTTGGAGCAGGTGGAGCGACTATCCAGAGAGCTCGACGAGATGGTCGCGGCGTCGCGGAACGACCCGGCGGTGCCCGACGACATCGACGTGGCGGAGCTGGTGAACACGCTGATCGGCGATTTCCGTGCGTCCTTCGAGGCGGCCGGACGCACCATCTCGGCGCGGTTCGACGGTCGGGCGACCGCGGTGAGTGCGCGGCCCGGACGCCTACGCGAGGCGTTGAGTGTCCTGGTGGACAATGCGTTGCAGCATGGTGGCGGGACGTGTCACATCCAGGTCGACGATCTGCCGTCGGGCGAGATGTTGCGCGTGTCGGTCTCCGATGAGGGCGACGGTGTTCCCGACCCGTTGGTCGGTCACATCTTCCGGCGGGGATTCTCTGCGGGCCGGGGTAATGGGGTGGGATTGTCGCTGGCACGGGCCTTGGTGGAGGCCGACGGCGGGCGCCTCGACCTCACGTCACGTCGGCCCGCGGTGTTCTCCCTGGTGATTCCGTCGACCCACGGCAGCCGCCTCGGCGGCGCGGTCGACGGTGATCCGCCGACCGGGGAGACCGAGATCAGGCGTGACCGAGTTCCTCATCGATGAGTTCGGCGTCGCTCGGATGCAGGTCGGTGGAGCCCGCGTCCCCACCGCGCAATTGTTCGACCGGGAAGGCGAATTTGCGCAGCGCCCAGAAACGGAACGCCATCTGCAACAGGTTGCCGATCAAGAAGCCCAGGACGAAGTCGAGTACCACCAGCTCGGTGGTGGTGACATTGCTGCGCAGCTCGAAGACGTTGTTGGCCACCCATAGTGGTGCCGCGGCCAGGATCACGCCGATTCCGCTGATCGCGAAGAACAGCAGCGCCTCGTGATGGCGTTCGCGGCCACCACGGTTCTTGAACGCCCACTCCCGGTTGAGGATGTAGCTCAGGATCGTGGCCAGGGTCCCCGAGATGATGCGGGCCACCACCGGCTTCGGTTCCAACACGGTGAAGGTCAGCGCGTAGAAGATGACCAGGTCGAAGACGAACGTGGTGCCCCCGACGAGAGCGAACTTGATCAGCTCGTGGTGTTGCATCGCGAGCCGACGAACCGGCTCGGGGAGTCGAGCCACGAGCTCGTCGATGAAGGGCACAAGATCCGAGTGTACGAAATCAAACCGAAGAGTAACTTCGCCGGTCGGTCATGCGCACGACGTGGCGAACGTGCCACGATGTTCGGCGTGACATCCAGCATGCCAACCGTGACGATGATCGGCGGTGGTCAGCTCGCCCGTATGACCCATCAGGCGGCCATTGCGCTCGGACAGTGTCTGCGCGTGTTGGCGTCGAGCGAGACCGATCCTGCCGCCCAGGTCAGCGCCGACATCGTTCTCGGCTCACACAACGAGCTCGCCGACCTCCGCCGCGCCGCGCAGGGCGCCGCCGCCCTCACTTTCGACCACGAAGGTGTGCCGCTGAGCCATCTGCAGGCGCTCGAGGCCGAGGGCGTGGCGGTGCGCCCGCCGTCGGCGGCGCTGCACTTCGCGCAGGACAAGCTCGCGATGCGGGTGCGGCTGGCTGAGCTGGGCTTGCCGGTCCCGGACTTCGCCGACCTGACCGACGCCGGCTCGGATGCGCGCGCACGGTTCGTCGAGTTCGGACAGACCCACGGTTGGTCGATCGTGCTCAAGGCGATCCGCGGGGGCTACGACGGGCGTGGTGTCTGGCTGCTCGACAACCGTGACGAAGCGCTGTCGGTGTTCGACGAACAATTCGGTGCCGGGGTCGGTCTGATCGCCGAGCAGAAGGTCGCGATGCGTCGCGAGTTGTCGGCGATGATCGGACGATCCCCGTTCGGGCAGGGCGCCGCGTGGCCGGTGGTGGAGACGATTCAGCGCAAGGGGCAGTGCGCCGTGGTGTTGGCACCGGCGCCGGATCTGTCCGACGAGGTCGCCGAGCAGGCGCAGCAGATGGCGCTGCGGTTGGCCGAGGCACTCGGCGTCGTCGGGGTGATGGCGATGGAACTCTTCGAGACACTCGACGGTGAGCTGCTGGTCAACGAACTCGCGATGCGGCCACACAACAGCGGGCACTGGACCATGGACGGTGCGGTGACCTCTCAGTTCGAGCAGCATCTGCGGGCCGTGCTCGACTACCCGCTCGGGGACACTGCGGCGCGGGCGCCGGTGATCGTGATGGCCAATATCCTGGGTGCCGAAACGGCGCCGGAGATGACGATGGACGAGCGTCTGCATCACCTGTTGGCCCGCATGCCCGATGCCAAGGTGCATCTGTACGGTAAGGGCGAACGGCCCGACCGCAAGGTCGGGCACGTCAACATTGTCGGTGGCGATACCGATTCGCCCGCGAACGTGCGGGAACGTGCGGAACGCGCCGCGCACTGGATGTCTCACGCCGAGTGGACCGATGGATGGGATGCGCACGCATGACCGAGACCGAACCCCACGACGCGGGGTATCACGAACCGATCCGGCCGCGGGTCGGATTGATCATGGGCAGCGATTCGGACTGGCCCACCATGGAAGCCGCCGCCGAGGCGTTGGCCGAGTTCGAGGTGCCCTTCGAGGTCGGTGTGGTGTCGGCGCATCGCACGCCGCAGCGCATGCTCGACTACGCCTCTGGCGCAGCCGATCGCGGGATCTCGGTGATCATCGCGGGCGCGGGCGGTGCGGCGCATCTGCCCGGGATGGTCGCCTCGGCTACCCCGCTGCCGGTGATCGGCGTGCCGGTGCAGCTGCGCACCCTCGATGGTCTGGACTCGTTGCTTTCGATCGTGCAGATGCCGGCGGGTGTGCCGGTGGCCACCGTGTCCATCGGTGGGGCGCGCAACGCGGGGCTTCTGGCGGTGCGGATCCTGGCCTCGTCGGACGCCGGATTGCGTTCGCGCATGGTCGATTTCCAGCAAGGGCTCCAGGCCATGGTGCTGGAGAAGGACGAGGCGCTGCGCACCAAGCTGCTCGGGGACGACTGAGCGGTCACCGACGGCCACAAGTGCCGTAGATCGGTGTCGCCAGGTGACTCAGATCTACGGCACATTCCTGTCCGCAGCTCTAGTGGCGCAACTTCTCGGCGAAGAAGTCGAGCACCTGCTCGCGTGCGTCATACGTGGGCTGCCCCGGCTCGTCGATGAGGTCTTCGGTCAGCACCGAATGTGGCTGCGGCAACATGGAATCCGGGTTGGCCGAGGAGTCGGGTAGCTCGACGGCCAGGAACGCGTCACCGAGTTGTTCCCGGAGGAAGTCGAAGCGCGACCGCGGGGCCAGACGATCACCCTCGAACCGTAGGCCCATCACCTGCAGCCCGGCGGCGCACCGACTCTTCACCCGCGCCAGGTCGGCGTCGCTGAGATCGATGGACCGGTTGCGTGCCGGTATCACACCGAACGGTAAGGACGGCTGGGACAGCACCGGGGCAAGCAGACGGTCGTCGGTGGCCATTGCCAGTGCGAAGCCGCCGGTGAAGCACATCCCGACGGCGCCGACACCGGGTCCGCCGCACCGATCGTGTTCCTGGGCCGCGAGTCCACGCAACCAGTCGGCGATCGGTGAGGTCTTTCCGGTGGCCAGCACGGTGAACTCCCGGCTGATGCACGCCCGGGTGATCGTCTCGGCCATGTACCGTGTGGATCGGACGCGGCCGAGCGCGTCGGGCCGCGGATCTCGGCCGTCGACACCGAACAGTGAGGGCATGACCGCGGTGAGTCCGCGTGCCGCCACCTTTCGGGCGAAGTCGGCGACTTTTGGGCTGATGCCGGGCATCTCGGCGATGACGATGACCGCTGGGCCCTCACCCTTGGCATACACCGTCTTCGTGGCCGTTCCGACGGTGACATCGCGGGTGGTGAAATCGTCGAGAGCATCGTCGGGCACCGCGGTCACCCTTCGACGAGAGTGCCGATGAGGACGGACTCGAACATGCGGGCCGGGATGCGCGCACCGGACGCCACATCCGGTGAGTCCGACGGGATGATGCGCGGCCGAACCACCTTGTAATGCTTGGATTTGCGCACCAAACCGAATTCATTGGCAGCCTGCACGTTGCGTACCCAGTCGGTGTGGCGTCCGTAGGTCAGCACGATCGAGAGCCGGTCGTCGTCGACCCAGGCGAGCACCGGGATCGAGTACTCCTTTCCAGACTTGCGCCCCACGTGTTCCACCATCGCCCACGGCGCCAGCCGCGGAGCCCATTGGCGCTGGATCGGATTGGTCACCTTCTTGTTGAATCGCGCAACTGCCTTGGGGATCTTCATGCCTACGAGGATGCCCCACGCGAGCGGATTTGAGGACCCTCTTCGGACGAATCCGCACGCGTCAGCGCAGTGTGATGTCCGCACGTTCGGTGTCGGCGAGTCCGGCCAACCGGTCGTCGTCGGGATGCGACACGGTGACGAGAGAGGCGCCAACGGCCAGCGGCGCAACGAGATTGCCGATGACGCCGCGAGCATCGTGCCACCGGCGGGCGGTGAGGACACGTGTCCCGGCCGAGACGCCGTCGGCGGCTGCGGCGCGCCGTGCGGTGGCGAGCACCGTGGCGGTGTCGTCGTCGTCGAGCACCGGTCCGGCGGGCACACCGGTGGGGGAGTACTGGTCGCCGTGGACGCGTACCGCGGTCGCGAAGTCGGTGACCCCAACGGGCAGGTCGCGCACGCCCATCGCGAACGGGTCTAGTGAGGCGACGAGCAGCTCATCGACATCGTCGTGAGCGTCGATGCGTTGCGCCGACGTCACGGCGACGCCGACAGCGCCGGTGTCGCCGGAGCTGCCCGGCAAGCGGACGCGCGCACCGGCCCACCACGCGCCGAGCAGGATCGCTGCGGTCTGCCAATGCTCCGGAAGGTCGACAACGACCTCGTCGCCGGGCGCGAGGCCGAGTTCGTCGACAAAGAAGTTCGCCGACTTCGCGGCCCAATTCCCCAGGGTGGCACCAGAAAGCTCGGTACGTTCACCGCTTCGGTGGTCGTAGTAGGTCAGCAACGGTTGCGACCAGTCGGCGACGGCGGCGAATACGGCGGCAGTGATGGTGGTGTCGGTCATCGATCAGTTCACACAGGTCGGGCCGTCGGTGCCGGCCGTGATGGGTGGGCGGTTGTTGCCGACGCGCTCGCTGGCCGGGACGTTGTCGACCTGGGTTCCGGTGTCGAGGATCGAACCCGGGCCCTCGTAGGTGTTGGTGAGCACGGCCTTCAGATGCTTCTCCGGTAGTGAGGAATCCACGCGCACCTCGGCGCCGCCGAGATCCTTGGCCAGTTGGCGGGCCCCGGCGTCCTCGGCGTGGGTGTACACGACCGTGTCGCGGTCGTCGGCACTGCCGCTGAGGGTGTCGCCGGACTGGAACCCCTTGGTGGTCAAGATATTGGCGACGTTCGATGCGAGACCGTCGATAGTGCCAGCGTTGACCACGTCGACAGTGTAGTCGGCGCGTTCCGGTGTGCCGTCGTCCTGCTTGCGGTTGAGGAGGTTGTCGGTGAAGGTCCGCACCTGGTTGGGGTCGACCTCGACGACGCTCTGCTGGCCGTCCTCGCTCCACCCTTGCTCGGTGACCACCGGGATGGTGGCGAACTTGACGCGTCCGCCGCTGAGGTCCTTGAGTTGTTCGGCGAGTTTCACGACATCCCAGTTGTCGTCGATCACGACCGACCGGGAGACCGCCCGCTGCAGTTCGGACAGCTTGCCAGGGTCGGCGAGCATGTTGGCCGACAGCATCTTGTTGGCCAGCGAGGCCATGAACACCTGCTGCCGAGTGATGCGATCGAGGTCGCCGCGCGGCAGCCCGTGGCGTTGCCGGACGAAACTGAGTGCCTTGGGGCCGTTGAGGGTTTGTTCGCCGGCGCGGAACCGTGCCCCCGAATACGGTTCGTTGACCGCGTCTTTCAGGCAGACGTCGACGCCGCCCACGGCATTGGTCAGCAGCACGAAGCCGAGCAGACCCACCTCGGCGTAGTGGTCGACGTGCACGCCGGTCAGGCCGGTCACGCTGTCGATGAGGGCCTTGCGTCCGGCCTGCGTGCCGTCGTTCTCGGCCGCCGCGGGCGTCGCACCGGCCTCGACCGCGCGCTGGCGCACACCCTCCTTGGTGGTGCCGTATGCCGCATTGATCTTCGACATCCCGATGCCGGGAACCTCGACGTAGGAGTCGCGAGGGATCGAGATCGCCGTCGCCGACGATCCGTCGTTCGGGATCCGGATCAACAGGATGGTGTCGGTGTTGGTGGCGACTTCCTCGCCCGAGCGCAAGAGTTTGAGTTCGTCCGCCGACAGCGGATTGCCCTTGGCATCGGTGCGTGAATCGGTGCCGACGAGCAGGATGTCGACCGCGCCGTCGTCGGCGCCGCCGAGACCCAGGCCACCCAACTGGGTGATGTTGGAGTTGAGATTGTTTACGTTGTTCCACGCGTAGCCGGTGCACAACAGCACCGACACCGAGAGCAGCGCGACGAGCCCACGACCGATGCCGGCCCGGCTGGTCTTGGCCCGCCAGGACGGGCGCGACGGCGGGGTCGGGCCGGTTCCGTCTGGACGCGGTTCGCGGGGGCGCCGATTGGAACCCGATGTCGCGGTCGCTGCTGCTGCCGGCCGATCCGGTCGGTCTCGCCGTTCGGGCTGCGCCGCCCGACGTCGAGAGCGCGGGTGTCGGGGGTCGGAGGGGCCGCCACCACGTTGATCGGCCTCGGCTGCCGGGCGTCGTCGCCGCCGCGGTGAATCTGTGGCGCCGTCGGTGTGGATTTCGTCGGATGCGGTCGAGACGACGTCGGGCCGGCGGCCCCGGACACCTCGGCCCGCGGGAGGTGAGGACACGGGTCGCCGGCGTGGCGGAGGTGCCGACACATCATCAGGGCTCGGTCGGCGGCGCTTCGGCTGCCCGGACGCGCGCGGGTCGACGCGGTCCTCCGGAGAGGGCCTGCGGCGGCGTTGCTCGGGTCCCGACCCCGGGGCCTGTTCCGGCGGCCGCCGGCGAGGTGTGCGTGGCTGCTCCCGGCCACCTGTCATCCTCCGGTCATCAGCCGGCGCCCCCTCTGGCCTCTTTCGGTCGGTTGGCTTCCGGTCCGTCGATGACATGGGACGTGGCGTGGACTCGTCGGGGCGTGTGCGACCACCGTGACGTCGGCGTGCATCACCAGGTCGAGACTCCACGAGCGGGTCATCACCTTTCGTCGTCGGTCACCACGGCTCTGCTTGCCTGCCGGTCACTGTTGGGTGTGACGCATGTGTGTGCAGATGTCGGTGATGTTGGCGTTTCAGATGTTGCAGTTCTGACGCCAGGCTATTGAAGTGGCGTAGGAAATCCGGGAACGCCACGCCGTATCAGTCCCGCGAGACTCACATCACCGACCGCCATCGCGTCCCGGCGGCCCGCGTGCGGCACGATGGCAGCCATGAGTCCGACGTTCTTCGTCATCGGTGCGACCGGACAGCTCGGCACCGCGCTGCGGGCCGACGCGGATGCGCCCGCCAACATACGTGCGCTGGGGTCGGCTGACGTCGACATCGCCGACGCGGCGTCGGTGTCCACGGCGTTGTCCGATCTGGGGCCGGGTGATGTGGTGCTCAACTGTGCGGCCTACACCGACGTAGACGGTGCGGAGTCCGACACCGCCCGCGCCTACGCGATCAATCGCGACGGACCGGCGAATCTCGCGCGAGCAACGCGTGCGGCGGGGGCCTGGCTGATCCACGTCTCGACCGACTACGTCTTCGCCGGCGCGGCGGCGACCACCACCGCCCCACGCCGCGCGCAGCCGTACCAACCCGGCGACGTCACGGGTACCCCGGAGACGGTGTACGGCGCGTCCAAACTCGCCGGCGAGCAACTCGCCGTCGAGCTCGATCCGGCCACCACGATCGTGCGGACCGCGTGGGTCTACACCGGCGGTCCGAACAGTCGTGACTTCGTCGGCACCATGCGGCGCCTGGAGTCGTCCCGCGACACGGTGTCGGTGGTCGACGACCAGACCGGATCGCCCACCTACGCCGCAGATCTGGCGGCCGGGCTCTGGGAACTCGCGGCGCGCGGCCGCGACCGGAGGGTGGCCGGCGCGGTGCTGCACGCCACCAATTCCGGCAGCGTCACCTGGTTCGCCGTGGCACGCGCGGTGTTCGCCGAGGTGGGGGCCGATCCGGACCGGGTGCATCCGTGCACCACCGCGCAGTTCCCTCGTCCCGCGCCGCGACCGGCGTACTCAGTGTTGTCGCCGACCGCGTGGGCCGAGGCGGGCCTGGCCCCATTGCGTGACTGGCGGGCAGCCCTGCATGCCGCCGTGACGCTCGATCACGCTTCGGTGGACTGACACGTGTCGCAGCCGCGCAGGACATCCGTCAACGTTGGTTACCCTTACCCGGTGACCGCTGAGTTGGCCGTCGTGACGGTGACGTATTCGTCGGGGAGGCATCTCTCGACCTTCCTGGAGAGTTTGGCGAAGGCCACGTCGGCGCCACCGCCGCGAGTCGTCATCGCCGACAACGGTTCCACCGATGGCGCGCCGGAGACGGCAGCCCGCGAACACGACAACGTGACGCTGGTCCACACCGGCGGCAACATCGGCTATGGCGGCGGCATCAATCGGGCCGTCGCCGAACTCGACCCGTCCGTCGAGTTCATCGCAGTGGCCAACCCCGACGTCGAGTGGTCGCCCGGCTCGCTCGACGAACTCCTCGCGGCGGCCCGACGGTGGCCCCGTGCCGGTTCGCTTGGTCCGCTGATCCGCGAACCGGACGGCTCGGTCTACCCATCCGCGCGCCGGGTACCCGATTTGATCTCCGGCGCCGGACACGCCGTTTTCGGCTCGATCTGGAAGTCGAATCCGTGGACGACGGCCTATCGCGCCGACAACGCCGAGCCCAGCGAACGGTCCGTCGGGTGGCTGTCGGGGTCGTGCCTGCTGGTGCGGAGGGCGGCGTTCGACTCGGTGCAGGGCTTCGACTCCCGGTACTTCATGTACATGGAGGACGTGGATCTCGGCGACCGGCTCGGTCGGGCCGGTTGGCTCAACGTCTACGTGCCCGGCGCGGAGGTCGTGCACACCAAGGGGCATGCGGCCGGACGTGATCCGGACGCCATGTTGCCCGCCCATCACCGCAGCGCGTACCGCTTTCAGGCAGACCGACACCCCGGGGTGTTGCAGGCGCCGGTGCGGCTCGCGTTGCGGATCGGACTCGCACTGCGTTCGCGGGTCGCGGTCATCGCGGCCCGCAGGTCTGGGGAACGACACCGAGGAGGAAGCCATGACCAGTGACAACTCAGTCGACGCGCCGTCGGGAGGCGACGGCGTGCAGGCCGTGGTCCTCGTCGGCGGGAAAGGCACGCGGTTACGTCCGCTGACATTGTCGGCACCCAAGCCGATGCTGCCGACGGCCGGCGTGCCGTTCCTCACGCATCTGCTCTCCCGCATCAGGGAAGCCGGCATCGTCGACGTGGTGCTGGGCACCTCCTTCCAGGCCCACGTGTTCTCCGAGTACTACGGCGACGGATCGAAGCTCGGACTGAACCTGACCTATGTCACCGAAACCGAGCCGCTCGGCACCGGTGGGGCCATCCGCAACGTGCTCGACCAACTCACCGCCGACACCATCCTCGTGTTCAACGGTGACGTCCTCGGCGGCACCGACGTCCGTGAGGTCCTTGCCACACATCGGCGCAGTGGGGCCGACGTCACCATGCACCTGGTGTCGGTGAGCGATCCGCGCGCCTTCGGCTGCGTGCCCACCGACGACACCGGCCGGGTCACCGACTTCCTGGAGAAGACCCAGGACCCGCCGACCGATCAGATCAACGCCGGTACCTACGTTTTCCGGCGTGCGGTGATCGAGGAGATCGAACCGGGCCGACCGGTGTCGGTGGAGCGCGAGGTGTTTCCCAAGCTGCTCGCCGACGGTCGGCACATCCAGGCTCACGCCGACCACGCCTACTGGCGGGACATGGGGACGCCGGAAGACTTCGTCCGTGGGTCGGCCGACCTCGTCCGCGGCATCGCCCCATCGCCGGCGCTCGGTGACCGCCGAGGTGAATCGCTCGTGCACGAAGGTGCCGGCGTGGCACCCGGCGCGGTGCTGATCGGCGGCACGGTGGTCGGTCGCGGCGCCGAGATCGGTCCGCGCGCCCGCCTCGACGGCGCCGTCATCTTCGACGGGGCGGTCGTCGAGGCCGGGGCAGTGGTGGAACGCAGCATCGTCGGCTTCGGTGCCCGGCTGGGTCCCCGGGCGCTCGTCCGCGACACCGTGATCGGTGATGGTGCCGACGTCGGTGCCCGTTGCGAACTACTCCGCGGCGCCCGCGTGTGGCCGGGGGTCCAGCTGCCCGACAACGGAGTTCGGTTCTCGACCGACGTCTGATCGACAGGACCGAGGGGCGACTCTAGCGGGCTTTGGCGGCCGCCAGCACACCCGCCCCGAGCGGGATCACCACCGGCAGTAGGCGCTCGTCGTCGGCGATCAGCAATGCGGCCTCGCGTGCGGCGACCGCGGCGGGCTCCGTGCGGGTGGGGTCGGCGACGGCGCCACCCGCGGTCGCATTGTGCACCACCACCACGCCGCCGGGCCGCAGCATGCGCACCGCCTCGGTCACGTGCCGGGGGTGGTCGATCAGTGGCCCGTCGACGAAGACCAGGTCATAGGACTCGTCGGCGAGTCGCGGCAGCACGTCGCGCGGGGTGCCGTTGATCAGCCGAGTGCGGCCCGAGGCGATGTCGGCGCCGGCGAACGACTGGCGGGCTGCGCGATGATGCTCGGGCTCCGGGTCGATGGTGGTCAGCACACCGTCCGAGGCCATGCCGTTGAGCAACCACAATCCGCTCACCCCGACCCCGGTCCCGATCTCGACGACCGCATGGGCGTCGCAGCTGCGCGCCAACAGCGCCAGCAACGCACCCACCGCCGGCGCGACGGCCGCGGCACCCAGCTCGTCGGCCCGGGCGCGGGCCGCCAGCAAGGCGTCGTCCTCGACGATCGCAGATTCGGCATAGTCGATCAGCGTGTTGCCCGCCGAGGCGGCCGCATCGTCGGCGCCTCCTTCTGAATCCGTCACCCTTCGAGGTTATGTCCCCGCGTGGCCTTTCCGTGCGCGGCGCGCCACTCGTGGTACAGAACGGCGTGGTCAGGCCCCATTTGTCGACCGGCCAGACATCCTCAGCGAAACCTCAGGTCTCTCATACGGCGACCACAACACGATGGGAGAGGGTTTCAATCAGCGATGTCCTCGCCCGGCGGAATAGTTTGGCGAGGGTCCTGGTTTACCATCGTGAACATCCGTCATCCGATGCGATGACCGGGGAAGGGAACTGGCCACTCAACATGACTGATCCCCTGGGGTCTGCAGACGTCGTCCCCGCCGGCACTGCCGGCTTCGACGCAACCGGCGACGGCAATCTGATGCCGTCATGGGACGAACTGGTGCGCGAACACGCCGATCGTGTGTACCGGCTCGCCTATCGGCTGTCCGGCAATCAGCATGATGCCGAAGACCTCACGCAGGAGACGTTCATCCGGGTCTTCCGGTCCCTGTCCAACTACAAGCCCGGCACATTCGAGGGCTGGCTGCACCGCATCACCACCAACCTGTTCCTGGACATGGTGCGCCGGCGGAGCAAGATCCGGATGGAAGCCCTGCCCGAGGAGTACGACCGGGTGCCCGCGGACACCCCCGATCCGCAGCAGATCTTCCACGACGCCAACCTCGACCCCGACTTGCAGGACGCGCTCGACGCGTTGCCGCCCGAGTTCCGCGCCGCCGTGGTGCTCTGCGACATCGAGGGGTTGTCCTACGAAGAGATCTCCGCGACGCTCGGTGTGAAACTGGGTACGGTGCGCAGCCGCATCCATCGTGGCCGCCAGGCGATCCGTGACCACCTCAATGCCCGCGGTCACACCAGCAGTCGCTCGGTCGCCGTCGGTTCCTCCTAGCGGCCTCGTCCCTGACACCTGCGGACGCCAGGCATCTGCAGATCCCGGGAACCGCGGCCGCCCGGGCTTCGTTGTCATCTTCGGATAGGCTGGGTGGCCGCGCGTTGTCACACTCCGCGCGATTGCCATCGGAGTATCGGTGGCGGCGCCGCCGATCAGCAGGTGACGTGAGGCACAGGGCGAGAGAGGTGAACGTCAGATGGAGATGAGCCGAGGAAGGCCAACCTCGGGGCAACCGGACTCGCGGCAACCGGGATGGGGCATCGATGGCCCGCTTCCCACATCCGATCTCCGACGACGCCGACGATCCTCATGGAACCCCGCCACCTGGACTCCGGTGACCGCCTCGTTGGCGCCCAATCGCGACTATCGAGCGCCGGGAACGGCCGGGGGACGCCGATTCGCCTCCACCGAGCATCTCGCCGCGGAGGCCGTCGCCGCCTTTGTCGACGCCGAACTCGGGATGACAGCTCACCTGCGCGCCACGCAACATCTCGCGCAGTGTCGCGAATGCATGGCCGCGGTCGACGCGCAGGTGACCGCTCGCACCCGGCTGCGGGCCGCCGGCGACGTGTCCATGCCCGCCGGGCTGCTCGGTCAGCTGAGCCAGATCCCCACTCGCGAGATCGACGTCACCGCCATGTCGTCGGATACACCGACCGATCGCGTCGGTTTCGATCCGGCCGACGGCGGATCGGCGCGGCCGAATATGCCCACCGATGCCTTCGAATCGGGTTCGACGCGTGCGCGGATGAGCCGTTGGCGGGGCCGCTGACAGGTGGACGGTAGTAGGGACGACGCAGTCGATCAGGCGAACAGGGCCGCCGAGGACGCCACGACTGAGCAGACGGCCGGCGCGCAGCCGACGAACGACGCGCTCAGCGAAGCCGACGACTCCGTGTGGGGCGACGACGCCACCGGCGACATATACGGCGAGACCACCCACACATCGGCCGGCGGCCCATCCGGTCCGCATCGCGCCGCGGTCTCACCCCAGACTGCAGCGGTGTTCGGCCGGCCCGACGGGGTGGCGGGTTCCTTCACGGAGTCACCCGAGTCGCCCAACGATCGGCCGGTCCCGGAGATCTCCGCGCCGGATCCGGTACTCGCAGAGGCGTTCGGCCGTCCGGCCGGGGAGACCGAGACCCTGCAGCGTGATCCGCTTGCGTCCTATGGCCGGGACGAGGCTCCGTCGGCCCCGCCGGATCCCTGGCGTGACCCGGAGTCCAGGGTGGCCCTGGCCGATCCGGCGCTCACCGCACCGACGAGCGCCGAGCCGACCGAAGCCGGACCCAGGCTCGGTATCCGGGACATCCTCTTCGGCCGACGTGTGAGTTGGCATGTGCTCGCGACACTGGCGGTGCTGGCATTGTTGGTGGGCCTGGTCGGGGGCCTGATGGGTCGATGGACGGCCGAGGTCGTCTCACCACTCAACTCCGACTCCGTACGGCTGTCCACCGGCGAGTCCGACGATGACGCCGAACCCCGGTCTCCGGTCGCGAATGTTGCGCGGGCGGTGGAGAAGTCGGTGGTGGCACTCGATGTCCGGACCTCGAGTTCGGTGGGCACCGGATCCGGCTTCGTGATCGACGAGAACGGCTACATCGTGACCAACAACCACGTCATCGCGATGGCCGCCAACGACCGCAACGCGAAACTCGAAGCCGTCTTCTTCGACCGTCGGCGGGTGCCCGCGCGCATCGTCGGCCGTGACACCAAGACCGACCTGGCCGTGGTCAAGGTGGACAATGTCGACAACCTGACGGTGTCGACGATCGGCAATTCCGACGATCTGCAGATCGGGCAGGAAGTCGTCGCCTTCGGCTCGCCGTTGGGTCTCGACCGTACCGTGACCAGTGGCATCGTCAGCGCCTTGCACCGTCCGGTGCCGCTGCGACCCGATGCGGAATCCGACACCGACGCCGTGATCGATGCCATCCAGACCGATGCGGCGATCAACCCGGGTAACTCCGGCGGCCCGCTGGTCGACGACGACGCCGAGGTGGTGGGTATCAACACCGCCGGACTGGTGCCCGGCGGCGGGTCGATCGGCCTCGGCTTCGCGATCCCGATCAACCAGGTGGTGCCGATCGCGCAGACGTTGATCCGCAACGGCGAGGTCCGTCATCCGCAGATCGGTGTCAACGCCAGTTCGGTGCGCAACGACCGGGTGTTGGGGGCACAGGTGCGCAACGTGGTCGCCGGCGGACCGGCCGACCAGGCCGGTGTGCGCGAGGACGACGTGATCACCTCGTTCAACGAGCGGACCATCGAGAGTGCCGACGAATTGACCGTGGCGGTCCGCACCGCGAAGATCGACGACACGGTGCCCTTCACATACTGGCGTAACGGGCGGACCTTCACCGGTACGATGACGCCCGCCAGTGATTGACCAGACCGCCTGACGGTACGGCAGCGGGCACGAGCGATGGGGAAGCACAATGTTCAGCAGCATCGGTTGGGGTGAGATCGCCGTACTGCTGGCCGCCGGTCTCATCATCCTCGGGCCGGAACGGCTCCCGGGTGCAGTGTCCTGGACGATGAAGTCGTTGCGGCAGGTCCGTGATTACGCGACCGGCGCCACCGACCAACTCAAGAACGAACTCGGCCCCGAGTTCGACGACCTGCGCAAGCCGTTGTCCGATCTCAACGAACTGCGCGGCATGACTCCGCGCGCCGTGGTCACCAAACACCTGCTCGACGGCGACGACTCGGTGTTCAACCTCGGACTCGACGCGACCACGGTGGACCGCACCACCACCGAGACCCCGCAGATCAAACCGGTCTCCCGGCCGCTGCCGGATCCTGTCACCGATGCCAGGTCATCGACGGACGGTGACGCAGACTCATCGGCGCCGACGGTGCGCGGTCACCGCGTCAGCGACTGGGACGCCACCTGAGCCGTCTGTTGCCGGTCAGGCGTGCCGAGTGGTGTCGATACCGAGACTCATCCCGGCGAGCCCACGGCGCCGGACCGCCAGTTTTTCGGCGATGGCACGCAACGCCGACCCCGACGTCGAGTCCGGGGACGAGAGCACAACCGGCACACCGGAGTCGCCGCCTTCGCGCAAGGTCGTCTCCAGCGGAACCTGTCCCAGCAGCTCGACCTGGGCGCCGACCGCTCGGGTGAGCCGTTCGGCGACCTTCTCCCCGCCACCGGACCCGAACGGCTCCATCCGGGAGCCGTCCGGCAGCTCCATCCAGGACATGTTCTCCACCACGCCCAAGATCTTCTGGCGGGTCTGCAACGCGATGGCACCGGCACGCTCGGCGACTTCGGCGGCGGCCTGCTGCGGCGTCGTCACCACCAGGATCTCCGCCCCGGGGATGAGCTGAGCGATCGAGATGGCCACATCGCCGGTGCCGGGTGGCAGATCGAGCAGCAGGACGTCGAGGTCGCCCCAGTAGACATCGGCGAGGAACTGTTGCAGTGCGCGATGCAGCATGGGGCCACGCCAGGTCACCGGGGTGTTGCCGTCGGTGAACTGGCCGATCGAGATGAACCGTACGCCGTGACTCTGCGGCGGCATGATCATCCGCTCGACCTGGGTCGGCTTGGCATCGCTGCCCAGCATGCGGGGTACCGAGTGCCCATAGATGTCGGCGTCGAGGACACCCACGCTGAGACCGCGTTCAGCGAGTGCAACGGCGAGATTGACCGTCACGCTCGACTTGCCGACGCCGCCCTTGCCGGAGGCGACCGCGTAGACGCGGGTCAGCGAGCCGGGCTGCGCAAACGGGATCACCGGCTCGGCCTTGTCGCCTCGAAGCTTCTTGCGGAGCTCGGTGCGCTGTTCGTCGTCCATCACGCCGAGCTCGACGCGGACCGTACCGACGTCGGGCACGTCGGCCACTGCGCTTTCCACCCGGCCGCTGATCTCGGTACGCATCGGGCAGCCCGAGGTGGTCAACAGGACGACGATGTCGACACTCGCATCGTCGTTGACCGCGACGGACCCGACCATCCCCAGGTCGGTGATGGGTTTGCCGATTTCGGGATCATTGACCTTGCTGAGCGCGGCGCGAACCGCCGATTCGGTGGGTACAACTCCGGTAGTCATCACCTGCCAGCTTAACTGTCGGGCAGACGGGCATCGGCAGACGTCCACGTCCACCGGTCGGATACCGCAGGGCGGTCGGTCAGCGGGGCGCTCCGGGGGCAGGGGTGGTGCTCGGAGCGCCGGGCTTGCGGTTGGTGCCCGAATCGCGCGGGCCTGCCGGTTGCTGCGGCGCGGTCTTGGGTCGTAGTTCGGGCGGCAGCAGTTCCGGCGGCACCAGATCCGGTGGCAGACACAGCTGGCCGAGACAGGTCGGTGCCGGCGTCGTCGTCGACGGCGGGCTCGACGGGGCAGACGAACGCTCGCTCGGGGTGGATGGCGTCGAGGACGTCTTCGACGACGACGACTTCTTCGGCTTGCGCTTGGGTTCCGGGATGGGATTGGTCGGCATGACGCCGGTGGCGTAGGCGCCTGCCCAGCTCAGTACGTTCGCCACGTACTCCATCGAATGGTTGTAGCGCAGCACCGCCGACACCTTGTTCTTTTCGGCCATGATGTCGCTGACGCCCGCACACAGGTAACGCCCGGCCGAGTACGTCGCGTCGAAGACGTTGTTCGGATCCGACTTGCCGTCGCCGTTGGCGTCGGAGCCCCAGCTGGCCCACGTACTGGGGATGAACTGCATCGGGCCCATCGCGCGGTCATGGGTCGCATCGCCGTCGATCCGACCGCCGTCGGTGTCTCGGATGACGGCGTTGCCGGCCAGTGAGCCGTCCAGGACGGGTCCGGCGATCGGATTTATGGTGGTGCCGTACTGATCCACCGAACCGTTTGATGCGTGATTGGACTCGATGCGTCCGATACCCGCGAGCAGGAACCAGGGCAGTCGGCACTGGGGAGATTCCGCGGCAACCCGGTTGGCGGCCAACTTGTATGCCTGCAGGACGACTCCCGGGATGCCGAGCGGACCGCTCGGCAGGGCCGCGGTGATCCGGAACTGCGGCGCCACGGCCGGCTCGGCCGCCTTGGGGGGCGGGGCGAAGCCGAGCAAGGTCACCGGCGCGCCGGGAACGATCTCGGCTGAGGTCGGGGGAGCGGCTGCGGCGACGGCTTCGGATTGGGCGGAGATCGCACCACCGGATGCGCTCGACGTCGCCGCACCGAGGAGCATCGCGCCCACCAACAGGCCGCCGCTTCCGACCGTCAGGGCGCGACGAGGTACGTGTGCGCGCCGCGGGCCCCGGGCGCGACGGAAAGGACCCGGGCTCATCGGCGCAACCTCGGTGACGCCGCCCCGTTCATCGTCGGCGTCCGCATCTGCGTCACCGATATCGCCTGCCTGTCCACACCCACTCCGATGGTCCACCGCTCATGCATGTCCGCCCCGAACCCTCGCGGCTTGGTGTCGGCATCGACCCTGTGTGTGCCGGGTGTCCCGGACGTCTCCCCGGGGCCGGCCGACGTGTGACCCACGATACATATGGGTCGACCGCCCCAATACCGGAACCCGACAATTCTTGGCCACGCCCATCTGATCGGTGGGTGAACGGTCGGGCGTTACCGACGCGCGTCGTTCCGAGCGCCGCTGTCGGTCTGCTCGCCGTCCTCCTCGTCGGCCGACGGCGCCAAGCGTTCGGTGAGTTCGGTCAGCAGGTCATCGAGTTCGCGGCGCAGGTAGTCGCGGGTGACGGTGTCGCCGACCGCGAGCCGCACCGCGGCGAGTTCGCGTGCGAGGAACTCGGTGTCGGCCTTGGTCTGCGCCGCGCGCATGCGGTCCTCGTCGAGCGCGACCTTGTCGCGGTTCTCCTGACGGTTCTGCGCGAGCAGGATGAGCGGCGCCGCATACGCCGCCTGCGTGGAGAATGCCAGGTTGAGCAGGATGAACGGGTAGGGATCCCACCGCCAGGACACCGCCACCAGGTTCAGGGCGATCCACACGATGACCACCACGGTCTGGATGGCCAGGTAGCGTCCGGTACCCAGGAACCGGGCGATCCGTTCGGCGTGGACGCCGACCACGTCGGAGTCCAGATTGAACGAGAATCGCCGGCCCCCGCGGGGTGTGTCGAGGCGGCGACCGCTCTGTTCGGGGCTCACGCACCTGCTCCTGCGGTGTCGGCGCCGGTGATCCGGGGGATGGGTCCGGTGTCGTCGGTGTCGGTCTCCCGCCAGTCACGGGGCAATATCTCGTCGAGCAGGTCGTCGACGCTGACGGCTCCGACCAGGTGACCTTGGTCGTCGACGACGGGCCCGCACACCATGTTGTAGGTCGCGAAGTACCGGGTGACGGTCTCCAGTGAGTCCTCGGGGTGCAGCCGGGACAGATCGGTGTCGATGATCCCGCCGACGAGGTGGGCGGGGGGTTCGCGTAGCAACGCCTGCACGTGCGCGCAGCCGAGATACTTGCCGGTCGGTGTCGACGTCGGCGGGCGGACCACGAACACCAGACTCGCCGCCGCCGGGGTGACATCCGGATCGCGTACGCGGGCAAGCGCTTCGGCGACGGTGGTGGAGGCGGTGACGATGATCGGCTCGGGGGTCATCAAACCGCCCGCGGTGTCGGGGGAGTGGGTCAGCAGGCGGCGGACGGGCTCGGAGTCCTCCGGGTCCATGCGTTCGAGCAGCGACTCGGCCTCTGCGTCGGGGAGCTCGCCGAGCAGGTCGGCCGCGTCGTCGGGATCCATCGCCTCCAGCACGTCGGCGGCACGCTCGGGCTCGAGATTCTTCAGCACTTCGGTCTGGTCGTCGGGTGGCAGTTCCTGGAGCACGTCGGCGAGGCGCTCGTCGTCGAGGGCGGCCGCGATCTCGTCCCGGCGCTTGCCGGGGAGCTCACGCAGCGCGTTGGCGACGTCGGCGGCCCGCATGCCCTCGAACTGTTGCAGCGCTTGAGCAACGCCCTGGCCGGGCAGGTTGAGGTCGGTCGGGGTGAGTCCGTGCACGTGGGTCCAGTCCACCACGTGGGTCTCCCCGCGCCGCCGCAATCCCCGACGCCCGGTGCGAACCGCCACCCGCGACACCACCCAGTCGCGGGTGCGGGTGCGTTCGATGCCCAGGTCGACCACGGTCACGTCGATGCCCGCCAAGTCGGTCAGGTCCGGATCATCAACGCGGACACGGGAATCCAAAATCTGACCGACTGCCAACGCCTCGCCCGGGCGTAGGTGGAGCCGACGGAGACTGACCGTTCCGGTGTTGAGTGTGACCGCCTGGGGCTCGATGGCGGTGACCCGCAGCATGGGGACGAAGATCCGTCGTCGGGTGGTGAGTTCGACCGCCAGGCCGAGCGCACGCGGCTGTTGTCCGGTCAGGCGGACCGCGACGACGACATCACGCACCCGGCCGATCGACTCGCCATCGGGTCCGAGCACGGCCAATCCGACCAACCTGGCCACGTACACCTTGCTCACCACCGCCATGGGAGTAAGGGTAGTGGTATCGGGATGCGCCCTGCGCGCGTCCCGACCCGCCGCAGTGCCTCCGCGGCGGGGCCGATCCTGCCCGCCGCGGTGCCGAATGAGTGTGTCGCGGGCGCCTGACGAACGCGCGCCGCAGGCGCCGAAGAAAGAAGGACGCGAGATGACGAACCCGATGCGCCCCGGTCGCGAGACCCCGGGTCTGCCGACGCCGCCGACGGGATGGCCGATCGGTTCCTATGGCACCTACGCCGAGGCGCAGCGCGCCGTCGACCACCTTTCCGACCAGAACTTCACCGTGCAGGATGTGACGATCGTCGGCGTTGACCTGATGCAGGTCGAGCGCGTCATCGGGCGTCTGACCTGGGGAAAGGTGATCGGCGGTGGCATTGTCTCCGGTGCCTGGCTGGGCTTGTTCTTCGGTCTTCTCGTGTCGTTGGTGGTAACCGGCGCCGGCTTCGCGCCGATCGTGTTCGGCTTGATCGGCGGCATCATCTTCGGTCTGATCTCGACGACCATCCCGTACGCCGCGACCCGGGGGCAACGCGACTTCGCGTCCACCATGCAGCTCGTCGCGGGCCGCTACGACGTGCTCTGCGACCCCCGTACCGCCGAGCGGGCGCGGGACATGCTCAGCCGCCTGTCCAACTGACCCGACCCGGTGGGAAATGGGCGCGGGCCAGATCACGATTCTCCTACGTTCTGGCACGCCCTTACCGAATGTGTTGCATGTCACGAACTGTGACGGCTAACGTAGCGCCTCAGACGCTGACCGGTGCGGCCTCGAAGTCTTGCACCGCGAACGACATCGAGGAGGCTGCGTGCGGTTCCGGGCTGGCAGTTCCGAATCCGGTCTATCGACAACCCATCCGAGGCGGCAGCGCGGGCTGCGGCGAAAACTGGTGGTGGCGGCGGCCGCGCTGGCGACTGCGCTACCCATCGTGACCGCCTGCGGCTCGGGCTACACGCCACGGGTGATCAACATCTATCCACCCGCCGACGGCGCGTCGTTCATCGACAAGGTCGGGCAGAAGTGCTCGGCCGAATCCGACGGCGCCTACCAGATCGTCACCACCCCGCTGCCCAAGTCCGCCGACGACCAACGTCTGCAGCTGGCACGGCGGCTCGCAGGCAATGACCACGGTCTGGACCTGATGGGCATGGACGTGGTGTGGACCGCCGAATTCGCTGACGCGGGATGGATGGTCCCGGTGCCCGATGACCTGGCCGCCGACGTGGAGCGCGACACCCTGGGGGGCCCGCTGGAGACCGCGACGTGGAAGACCGACGATGACGCGGAGAAACGGCTCTACGGAATCCCCACCTGGACCAACACCCAGTTGCTCTGGTACCGGCCGGACGTGTTGCGTGAGTACCTGAACAAGAACCGTCCACCGACCACGTGGGACGAGATGCTCGCCGACACCCAGGCGGTGCTGGCCAAAGGCGGGCCGAGCTACATCATGGTGCAGGGTCGTCAATACGAGGGCCTCATGGTGTGGTTCAACTCGGTGCTGGCCAGTGCCGGTGGGGAAATCGTCGATCCCGACGATCCGAGCAAACAGACACTCAACGACACCCCGGCCCATCGTGAGGCAACGCTGCGGGCCCTTCGGACACTCAAGGCCGTGGCCACCGCGCCCGGACACGACCCGTCGCTGACCAACTCCGACGAGTCGGCGGCCCGTCTGGGTATGGAGAGCGGCAACGCCCTCTACCAGGTCAACTGGCCGTTCGTCTTCTCATCCATGCGCAGCAATGCCGCGGCGGGCGACGTGCCGTTCTTTCCGGAGATGACGGAGTTCGGACCGATGTTCGCCGATCCGGACAATCCGCCTGCGGACAGCGATCTCGCTCCGGTCAATCGGGTGGTGCGAACCAAGTTCGACTTCGCGCCCTATCCAGGTGTGAGTCCGGATATGCAGACCAAGACGACACTCGGCGGTATCAACATCGCAGTGGCCAGTACCTCGCAACAGCAGGACCTGGCATTCGAGGCCGCGGCCTGCCTGACCAATCGTGATGCGCAGCGCGTGTATTCGATCGAGGGCGGCACCCCGCCCACGATCGCGTCCATCTACGACGACCCGGACTTCCAGGACGCCTACCCGATGGGCGACGACATTCGAGACCAACTCAGCGATCAGACCGCGGCGTTGCGTCCGGCATCGCCGGATTACCAGGCCATCTCGACACTGGTCACCGCCACGCTGAGTCCGGTCGGAGCGTGGGATCCGGAGACGATGGTCGATGAACTCGCCGACCAGGTCCAACGCGCGATTGACGGGGAGGGGCTGATCCCATGACCACGGGAGACAACGACGATCCGCGGACCCGGCCGGGTCGGCATTCGATGCCCGACGACGCGACCCCGCGTGAGCCCTCGGTTCGGCCGCCCGAGGTGACGCGCCGTCCGGACTCGGGCGCACCGGCATCGGGGGGCTGGGTCCCGCCGCAATCGGGTGCCGCGGCAGGCCGTGCGCCGGAGTTCCCGGCAGCGGCCTCCACCGCGCCGCAGGGTGCGGTCGCGACGGCGACCCGTGACCCGGCAGAGCCGTCGCGGCGCAAGAGTGCGATCAGTGAAGGCAAATCCGCCGAGCGTCGGCTGGCGTTCTGGCTGGTGGCGCCGGCCGCGCTGATGATGCTGCTGGTGACCGGGTACCCGATCATCTACGCGTTCTGGTTGTCGCTGAACAAGATGAGCCTGTCGGCGCCAGGCGAGCGCGAGTTCGTCTGGTTCAGCAACTATCTGACGGTCCTGAGTTCGGATTACTGGTGGACCTCCTTCTTCGTGACACTGGGCATCACCGTGGTGTCGGTGGCCATCGAGCTCGTGCTGGGTATGGCGATCGCGCTCGTCATGCATCGCACCATCTTCGGGCGCGGCACCATCCGGACGGTGGTGCTGATCCCGTACGGCATCGTGACGGTCGCCGCTGCCTTCAGCTGGTACTACGCATGGACGCCGGAGACCGGGTATCTCGCCAACCTGTTGCCCGACGGCAGTGCACCGTTGACCGAACAGTGGCCTTCTCTGGCCATCATCGTGCTGGCCGAGGTGTGGAAGACGACGCCGTTCATGGCACTGCTGCTGCTGGCCGGTTTGGCGCTGGTACCCGACGATCTGCTCAAAGCCGCCCAGGTGGACGGCGCAGGAGCGTGGACGCGGCTGTGGCGCATCATCATCCCCTTGATGAAACCCGCCATCCTGGTGGCCCTGTTGTTCCGCACCCTGGATGCGTTCCGGATCTTCGACAACATCTACGTGTTGACCAGAGGGTCCAACAACACCTATTCGGTGTCGATGTTGGGTTACGACAACCTGTTCAAGGCATTCAACCTCGGAATCGGTTCGGCCATCAGCATCCTGATCTTCATCTGTGTGGCGCTCATCGCGTTCATCTTCGTCAAGGGCTTCGGCACCGCCGCGCCCGGCTCTGACAACGAGGGGAGGTAGGGCCGGACATGTCGCAGAGTGTGTCCAATCGGGTCTGGTGGACCGTCGCCAACGTTCTGGTGGTGCTGTACGCCGTCATCCCGCTGCTCTGGATCATCAGCCTGTCCTTCAAGCCGCCGGGCAGTATCAAGGACGGCAACTTCATCCCGCAGCAGTGGACCTGGGACAACTACAAGGGAATCTTCGAGACCAGCGCGTTCACCAGTGCGCTGCGCAACTCCATCGGTATCGGCCTGATCACCACGCTGATCGCGGTGATCCTCGGCACGATGGCCGCCTATGCCGTTGCCCGGCTGGACTTCCCGGGTAAGCGCCTGCTCATCGGTGCCGCCCTCCTCATCGCCATGTTCCCGCAGATCTCGCTGGTGACACCGTTGTTCAACATCGAGCGCAGTATCGGCCTGTTCGACACCTGGCCCGGCCTGATCCTGCCGTACATCACCTTCGCGCTCCCGCTGGCGATCTACACGCTGTCGGCGTTCTTCCGGGAGATCCCCTGGGAGCTGGAGAAAGCGGCGAAGATGGACGGAGCCACGCCGTGGCAGGCGTTCCGTAAGGTGATCGCTCCGCTGGCCGCACCGGGTGTCGTGACCGCCGCCATCCTGGTGTTCATCTTCGCCTGGAATGACCTGCTGCTGGCGCTGTCGTTGACTTCCACCGAGCGGGCCATCACCGCGCCGGTGGCGATTGCGAACTTCACCGGCGACTCACAGTTCGAGGAACCGACCGGGTCGATCGCTGCGGCCGCCGTGGTCATCACGATTCCGATCATCATCTTCGTCCTCTTCTTCCAACGTCGAATCGTTGCCGGCCTGACCTCCGGCGCCGTGAAGGGATAACCCGTGGCCGAGATCACCCTGAGCAAGGTAACCAAGCAGTACCCCGACGGGTCGACGGCGGTCCACGGGGTCGACATCGACATCGCCGACGGCGAGTTCATCATTCTGGTCGGGCCCTCCGGATGTGGAAAGTCGACCACCCTGAACATGATCGCAGGACTCGAGGACATCACGTCCGGCGAGCTGCGGATCGGCGGGGAGCGGGTCAACGAGCGCGCGCCCAAGGACCGCGACATCGCGATGGTCTTTCAGAGCTATGCGCTCTACCCGCACATGTCGGTACGGGAGAACATCGCCTTCCCGCTGACATTGGCGAAGATGAACAAGTCCGAGATCGCCGCCAAGGTCGACGAGGCCGCCAAGATCCTCGACCTCGGACCGTATCTCGACCGCAAGCCCGCGAACCTCTCCGGTGGGCAGCGTCAGCGCGTGGCGATGGGCCGTGCGATCGTCCGCTCGCCCAAGGCATTCCTGATGGACGAGCCGTTGTCGAACCTCGATGCCAAGCTGCGCGTGCAGATGCGTACCGAGATCGCGCGACTGCAGAACCGGCTGAACACCACCACCGTCTATGTCACCCACGACCAGACCGAGGCGATGACTCTCGGCGATCGGGTGGTGGTGTTGCGCGGCGGATACGTGCAACAGATCGGTACCCCGCAGGAACTCTACAACGAGCCGGCCAACCTGTTCGTCGCTGGATTCATCGGCTCTCCCGCGATGAACTTCCTGCCCGGGCGGCTCGGTTCCGACTCCATCGAAACGCCGATCGGCTCGATCTCCGTTCCCGATCACCAACAGGTGGTCGCCAATGCCCAACGCGCGCAGAGCAATGGCGAGGTACTCATCGGCATCCGGCCCGAGCATCTCGAGGATGCCGCACTCGTCGAGACCTCGGTGCGGGAGAAGGGCGCGACCTTCACTGCATCCGTGGATGTCATCGAGAACATGGGGTCGGACAACTACGTCTACTTCTCGGTGGACACCCCGCACGCGACGAGTGACGCGCTCAGCGAGTTGTCCGCCGACGCGGGCGGTGTGGACATCGGTGGCGGGCAAATGATCGCGCGGGTGTCCCCGGAGTCGTCGATCAGTCGCGGCAGCAACGCCGAACTCTATTACGACACCTCGCGTGTCGCGGTATTCGACCAGTCCTCCGGCGCGAACCTGCGTCTCGCCTGAGGGGGAGTCACTCTCACCGCTCAGCAGGTAGCTTCACCTGGTCGGTGAGGAGCGAGCGTGCGGCGTCACGAAGGGCATTCACCGGCGCCGACGATGCCCCTGTTCGTGCAGCTTGCGGATGATCTCGTCATCCCAGATGTGCTTGCGCACCAGGCGATACCGTTCACACGCGAGCCACATGTACAGTTCCGCGTCGCTCTCGAGGTCGGTGCGGATCTCGGCTCGGCGCGCCATCCGCACCACCGGTAGGAACTCCTCGCCGAACCAGCGGCGGGCCACCTCGGCTCGCCCGAGGTACTCGCCGAGTTCCTGGCTGAGGCGAAATCCCCACGCCTCCACGTTCTCCGCGAGTTCTGCATAGTCGAACGGGTCGGCGAGCCTGATCGCCTCGGCCTGCGCGCTGGGCAGTGGAACCCGCGACAGGAACAGCCGCCGATGATCCTTGAGCAGTAGGTCCGAGGTGACGTTGATGCCGTCGGCGGAGATGCGGGTGTGGATCTCGGTCACATACGCGTCGATGGTGCGGAAGTGCCGGGCGATGGCGATGGACACACGGTGATGGCCGTCGAGGACGAAGTGCATCGACCCCACCCGGTACAACTGCACCGGCGGCACCGATTCGCCACGGCGCTGCGCCGCGGCCAGTCGCTGCCAACGCTCCCGGATCCGGGACGACGTGGGTCGGAAGTACCGATCGAAATCCCTGGTACGGTCCACGCTTCCGACGATCGTGCTGACCTCGACCTGTTGTAGGCCCAACGCCGTCTCGCCCACGCGGCCGAGTGCGGCGACGACCTCGTCGAACGGCAACACGGTGTTGACGTCGGCCGGTTGACGCGTGAACCACGCCATCAGCCGCGACATCTCGGCATGCCTGCGCATGCGGGTGAAGTCGTTCTCGGCGTCGGCGTCGGGAAAACCGGTGTCACGAGCCATGTCGTCGCCTCACGACCTGGAACTCCCGGCTGCCCGGCTCGATGTCGAACTCGCAGTAGCCCACGACATTCATGGAGATCGTGTCGTCGCCGATCATCTTGTCGGCCGGCCGCATTCCGTACGGATGCACATGCCCGTGCACCAACAGGGTGGGGCGCAACGTCCGCACGAGGCCGTGATAGCAGTCGAAACCGCGATGTGGGGCGTCGTCGCCGTCGCCGACTCCCCGTGCCGGGCTGTGGGTCAACAGAATGTCGGGCGTCGGCCGCGAGCAGGTCAACCGCCAGGATCGCAGCCGCTGATGGACATCGGTGTACTGGTTGGGGCCGCTGTTGTAACGCCGACAGCCGCCGAGCCCGCTGATCCGCAGACCCGCGACCGTAGTGGTGCGGCCGTCGACGTTGATCGCGCCACGTGGCCCGGGTTCGGCGGCTGGTAACCCGGCACGGACCCAGCCCGCGCGTGCCTGCCGGTAGCCCGACAGATCCCGATCGTGATTGCCGGGTACGAAGACGCACGGCGCGTCGCAAAGCGTGGCGAGCACCTCCAGGTACTCGAACGGAAGGTCGCCGGCACCGAGGATGACGTCGGGCCGACCTTCGATACCCACACCGAAGGTCAGCGACTCCACGACCTCGTCGGCCACCGCCAGCACACGAACCACGCCTGTCAGGTTACGGGGCCGGTCAGCGCGGCGACTACGGTTGGAGCCGTGAGCGATGCAGTCACCGACCGGATCAGTGAGTTCCTCGGCGAGCGTATGTCCACGCAACCGCAACGTGCCTCGGTCACCTTCCTGGGAGTGGAGCCGATCGAGGTACTGCGGTTTGCCGGCGGCGACGATGTCGTCTACGTGACCCTCGGTTGCGCCCGGCATCCGATGAGCGAACCCAGCGATCTCCACGCCGACCCCGTCACGGGGCCACGCGCCGAGGTCGTGGTGCGATTGCACGCGTCGACCCCGTTGCCCGGCCTGCACAAGCGGATGGCGACGGTGGCCGCGGCGCCGGCCGTCGAAGGCCTCATCCTGGCCCCTGATGCCCTCGTCGACCTGTCCGAACCGGTCTGGGACGGGGCGGCACCGACGGCGCTGCTCCTCGAGCTCGACGATCTCGGCGACCTGGTGTTACCGGAGCCGATGGATCCGGTTCGATTCCTGCGTGCCGTGCCTATCACCGCGAACGAGGCCGCATGGGTACGGCTCAAGGGCGCCGATGCCCTGCGTGAGGCCTGGCGTGAAGCCGGAATCGACGTGATGTCGCCGGAGCGAGCCGCCGCGAAGCTCTGAGCGGTCCTAGGAGGAAAACGCCGGTCGGCGTCCGGCGCTACAGCCAGTGGTGTCGGCGGAAAATCACCCACAACGCGGAGCACGCGACGAGCAGTCCGACGATCACCGTCGGATAACCCCAGCGTTCGTCGAGTTCTGGCATGTACTCGAAGTTCATGCCATAGATCCCGGCCACGAGGGTCGGCACGGCCGCGATCGCGACCCACGACGAGATCTTGCGCATGTCGGTGTTCTGCTGGATACCCACCTTCGCCGCCGCGGCACCGAGCAATGAGGTGAGAACCTCGTCGTACTCCACGACCCGGTCGATGACAGTGGTGAGATGGTCGGCGACGTCACGGAAGTGCCGCCTGATCTCCTTTGGCACCATCGGATTGTCAGCGGTGAGCCGGGCCAACGGCCCGGTCAGCGGGGTCACTGCGCGTCGCAACTCCAGAACCTCGCGTTTGAGCAGGTAGACGGGGTCGATGTTGAGGGAGCGCTGGGTCCCGAACACCGAGCTCTCGATGGCGACGATGTCGGTTTCCATCCGATCGGTGACCGCGAGATAGCTGTCCACGACGAGGTCGGAGATCGCGTGCAGCACCGCGGTCGGTCCCAACGCCAGTCGTGTGGGCCGGGCCTCCAGCCGCCGACGCAATCCGGACAGGTGCGTGTGATCGCCGTGGCGGACGGTGATGACGAAATCCGGACCGACGAAGATCATGATCTCGCCGGTCTCGACGACCTCACTGGCCTTGTCCATCGACTCGTGCTCCACGTACTTCACCGTGCGCAACACCAGGAACTGGGTGTCGTCGTAGACCTCGAGCTTCGGTCGCTGGTGGGCGTTGACGGCGTCTTCCACCACCAACTCGTGCAGCCCGAAGACCCGCCCGACGTCCTGCATCTGTTCGTCGTCGGGGGAATGCAGGCCGAGCCAGACGTACCCCTCGCCACTCGCGCGCACCTCGTGCAGCGCTTCGCGGTAGGACACCCGCCCGGGGCGGCGATCGCCGTTCACGTAGACGGCACAGTCGACCACCGCGCGGGCCGCGGGCACCGGGATACGCGGCAGCGGACGCTTGTCACGGCGCGGCGTGACGAATCCGCCGGGCCGCAGATGCGGCATCGAGGGCACGAGGTGGATGCTACTCGTAGGATCACCGCGTGCCCTTCGACGTGACCGTCTACACCACCACTTTGATCACGCTGATCGTGATCATGGATCCGCCCGGCCAGGTACCGGTGTTCCTCAGCCTGGTGGGCCACCGATCGGCGGAGTACCGGCGCCGCGCCGCCTGGCAGGCTCCGCTGGTCAGTCTGCTGGTGATCAGTGTGTTCGCGATCGGTGGCAAGGCGATCCTGAACTATCTGCACATCGGGATCCCGTCCCTACAGGGTGCGGGCGGGCTGCTGTTGCTGCTGGTGGCGCTGCAGTTGCTGACCGGACTGGGCTCTGCGGGCAAACCCGAGGCCAGCGACGATGTCAACGTGGCATTGGTGCCACTGGGGACCCCGCTGCTGGCCGGACCGGGCGCCATCGCAGCGGTGATCGTGGCGGTGAGCGCCGAAGCGGGTAACGCCGGGGGCTATGTGGCGATCGCCGCGGCCATCATCAGCGTCCACTTGATCGTCATGATCGTGCTGCGCTATTCGACGATCCTGATCCGCCTGCTCGGCATCGGCGGTATCACGTTGTTGGCGAAGATCGCGGGTCTGTTGCTCGCCGCCATCGCGGTCCAATTGATCGCCGACTCCGTCGCCGGGTTCGTCGCCGCGGGCGGCTAACGTGGGGCGCGTGATGAAGCGCGCACTGACGGCTGTTCTGACGGTCTGTGCCCTTGCGGCGACCCTCCTGGCGTGCTCTGAGGACACCTCGCCGGGCCGAGAGGTGACGTTGGGCGCACCGGACTCATCGGCGATGATCGTGATGGCCCAGGTCTATGCCGGCGCACTCCGACATGCGGGTAGCCCGGTGTCGACAGAAATACACACCGGTGACTACCGGCAACTCCTCGACGAGATGGACACACTCGACGTCGACCTGTTCCCGGCATTCAGCGGAAACCTGCTCAGCCGGCTCGCGCCGCAGCTCGAGCCACGAACCGCCGAGGAGGTCTACACCGATCTCAACCGGTCACTCCCGCAGGGGGTGTCGGTGGGTGACGCGACGATGGTGACCGCCACACCGCAGGTCTTCGTCGCTGCTTCGACGGCCGACGACGGGCAGGTGAGCGACCTCGCCGACTGCGGCCGGCTGCCCGCCGACCTGCCGGTGGTGATGATCGGTGCGCCACAGCAGGGTGTGGTGGCGGCGTTCGCTGCGGCCGGATGTCGCTTCGGTCCGGTGCAATCGGTGGACTCGGTGTCTGCGGCCGCCGACCGGATCGCCTCGGGGCAGGCGGTCGGCGTCCTGACCCCGCTCGACGTCGCGGGTGACGACGCGGAGGGGTCGGTCGGTGACATTCGTGCGCTGCGGGTGTCGGTGCCCGACGCCACCACATCGGCGACAGCCTCGGCCGCGCCGTCGGCGACGGCCGTCGTCGACGTGGGGCCGCGACCCGAGGAACTGGTGCCGGTCTATCGCAGCGCGGCTCTCACCCTCGACGAGGTCAAGACGATGAATGTGGTCGCCGGCGAGATGACCACGGCGGATCTGGCAACGCTGGCCCGCGCCGTGGACACCGGCGCAGACCCGGCCGAACTCGCGGGCGAGTGGTTGGCCGAACACGGTCTGTGAACCGGTCCGGCCAACCGCCTGGTCAGCGGGCCTTGGACAACGCCCAGCCGGCGATCCGGGCGACGACGCCCTGATAGCCCGAGGCGACGACGCGGACCCAGAGGTCGAGCAGTTTGGCGTCGGTACCGACGAGCACGCGGGCGCGGTTGCGGCGGACGCCGCTGATGATGACATCGGCGGCGTCGGCCGACGTCATCCGGGCGAGGTAGCGGTCGAAGAACTCGGCAGTGGACTTCTGGTTGTGCTCACCGGACGTGGTGGCGTTGCGCGCGATCGCGGTCTTGATACCGCCGGGGTGCACGCAGGTGACCTTCACCGGGTGCTTGGCGACGATCATCTCTTGGTTGAGGGCCTCGGTGAAGCCGCGGACTGCGAACTTCGCCGAGTTGTAGGCGGCCTGCCCGGGTTCGGACAGTAGCCCGAACAGCGACGAGGTGTTGACGATGTGGCCGTCTCCGGACGCGATGATGTGTGGCAGGAAAGCCTTGGTGCCGTTGACGACTCCCCAGTAGTCGACGTCCATCACCCGCTCGATGTCCTTGAACTCGGTGCGCTCGATCTCCCCGTGATGGGCGATGCCGGCATTGTTGAAGATGACGTTGACGATGCCGTAATGGGCCACCACGGTGTCCGCGTACTCCAGCACGGCCTCCCGCTCGGCGACGTTGAGCAATTGCGCGTGCACGGGTGCACCCGTCTCGGCGACCAGCTTCTCGGTGACCGCCAGGCCTTCCGGGTTGAGGTCGGAGATGGCGAGTTTGGCGCCCATCCGGCCCAGCTTCACCGCGAGGTCGCGGCCCATTCCCGAACCGGCGCCGGTGATGACGACGACCTTGTCACGAAAGTCCTTCATGGTGTGTCTCCTTCGACGGCATTCAGGCGGTGACCGAGGCCGGCCGCTTGTCGGTGGTGTCTGTGGTTGCCGGGGCGTTGCGAGTGCGCTCCACATCGTAGGCGGCGATGTCGAAACGCTTGGTGACTCGTCGGAAGTTGAACGTGAAGCCGGGCCACAGCGTGGTGATGTTGCCGTGGTGATCCTTGTACCAGGACGCACATCCGCCGTTGACCCACACACTGTTGCGCAGGCTGTGCTGGATCTCCGCGTTATAGGCGCGCTGAGCGTCGAACTTGACGTCTGTGCGTGTGATGCCCTGCTGGCGAACCGTTTTCACGTAGTCGACCAAGTAGTTCAGCTGCGACTCGATCATGTACACCATCGAGGTGTGGCCCAGACCCGTGGACGGGCCGATCATCAGCATCATGTTGGGGAACCCGTTGACGAACGAGCCCTTGTAGCCCTGCATGCCGATCTCGTCCCAGACCCCGGCCAGGCTGCGGCCGTCGGTGCCGATGATCTTGCCGAACACCGGGGAGTCGGTGACGTGGAACCCGGTGGCCACCACGATGACGTCGACGTCGCGCACACGGCCGTCGGCGGTGCGGATGCCCGACTCGGTGACGCCCGCGATCGGATCGGTGACCAGGTCGACGTTGGATCGGGCGATCGCCGGGTACCAGTCGTTGGAGCGCAGAATCCGCTTGCAGCCGACCTGGAAGGTGGGGGTCACTTTTCGCTTGAGCTCGCGGTCGCGGATGGACCGGGCGATGTTGGCGCGGCAGATGAGCTCGACCGGTTTGAGTGACTTGGGGGAGTAGGTGAGTCCGAACGCGGTGACCTCGTTGGCCGCGTAGACGACGCCGCGCATCGCCGTCTGGAACCCCGGCACGTTCTCGAACGCCCAGTGCTCTGCTGCGGTGTACGGACGTTCCGTCCGCGGCACGATCCACGGTGCGGTGCGCTGGTAGACGTCGAGGCGGCCGGCGACCTTGGCCAGTTCGGGCACGAGCTGGATCGCCGACGCGCCGGTGCCGATCACCGCCACCCGCTTACCGGTGAAGTCGTAATCGTTGTCCCACCGAGCCGAGTGCACGATCTTGCCGTCAAAGTCGTCGAATCCGTCGATGTCGGGCAGGTTGGGCTCGCACAGCGGGCCGACCGCGCCGACCATGATCTCGGCGCGCACCTGCTCGGTCTGCCCCTCGCGGACGACGTCGAGAATCCAGCGTTGCTGGTCCTCATGCCATTCGGCGCGCTCGACCTCGGTACCGAAGCGGGTGTGGCTGCGCACCCCGTGTTCATCGGCGACACCGTTGATGTACCGGTGGATCTCCGGTTGATGTGAGTACGAGCGCGACCACCGCGGGTTGTGCGCGAATGAGTAGGAGTAGAGCTGCGACGGGACGTCGCAAGCGGCCCCCGGGTAGGTGTTGTCGCGCCAGGTGCCGCCGAAGTCGGCCCCGCGATCCAGGATCACGAAATCGTCGACACCGTTCTGCTTGAGCTTGATGGCTGCGCCCAGGCCGGAGAAGCCTGCCCCGACGATGGCGATCTGTACATCGATCATTGTCATGGTCTCACCGTAGCGTTCTACTGAATGAGCGTCAATAGTTTGTTGAACTCTGATCAATAGCGGCCTACGGTGGAGTGGACCAGCACGAATGCGCGGAAACGAACGCAGGAGAGGACACGTAAGCTGTGACGGTGACTCGAGGTTCTGCGACACAACGTCCCGCCGAGACGGCGAAACGGACCCGGATGAGTCCGGAGGCACGGCGCGACCAGTTCATCGACCTCGGCCTGCAGATGGTGCGCGATCGTCCGCTGGAACTGGTGTCGATCGACGCCATCGCCGAGGCCGCAGGCGTCTCCCGCGCACTGCTGTTCCACTATTTCGCCTCCAAACAGGAGTTCCACGTCGCGATCGCTCGGGCGCAGGCCGACGAGATGCTCGAGTGCACCGCGCCCGATGAGTCCCTCGGTGATCCGCTGGCGATGCTGTCGGGCTCGATGTCGGCGTTCATCGACTACGTCAGCACCAATCGCGAGGCGTATATGGCTTTCATGCGCGGGTCGTCGAGCGCGGACCCTGCCATGCGCGAGGTGTTCGACGGAACTCGCGCGGTGATGTCGGCGCGCATTCTCGACCACGCGCCCGCCCTGGGCATCGACGTCACACCGGTGGTGGAGATGACTGTGCAGGGCTGGATCTCGTTCGTGGAGGAGACGACCATCAGCTGGCTGACCGAACCGGTGGTCACCCGGGAGGAACTGCTCGGCGTCATCACCGCCTCGCTCCCGGCGTTGGCCTCCGTCGTCCAGCACCCCTGATCGCCGACAGAACCCCATATCTCGCCGACAGAACCCGGATTCGCGCCGACTGAACCCTCGGCCCTACCGCGGGCTGTGGATAACGGCGCGAATTGTCCCCAGGCGCACGATTGATGTCGTTGTGGAAGCGCCGGTGCCCTGCAATGTCCTCATGGCACGCAATTCACCGAATGGCGACAAGTACCTTGTCCGACGCAAGAAGGCCGTGGCGTCCACTGAAATGTCGGCGGAGCAGTTCGCTGTCGCGTTCACACGGTTGCATGGTGACAGCTACGTCGAACGATCGGCTGTTCTCGCGCCCCGTGAGAGGATCATCGCGACTGCACGGACTGCGCCCGACGACGTGGTCGTCGGTGGGATCGCTGCGAAAGTCATGCACGGCGGCACATGGCATGACGGGGATTTCACGGTCGAGCTGATCCGCGCTCCTGACGCCGGCAACAAGCGAGGGCGCGGACGGGCGGTTCATCGCACAGACCTCGAGCCCGATGATGTCGTGGACATCGATGGTGTGAGGGTGACGTCGGTGTTACGAACTGCCCTCGACATTGGTCGGGTACCGCCGGAATGGCGCGCGCTCGGTCATCTCGACGACCTCGCATCAGCGACGCCAACTGCGTGCGCTGATTCCGATGATCGACGGCAGATCGGAATCACCGCCCGAGAGCTGGCTCCGACTCCTGGTGTTCCGAGCCGATCTTCCGACACCGGATCTGCAGGTCGAGGTGGTCGATCCGGTTGATGGGCACGTCTTCGCGCGGATCGACCTCGCCTACGAGCAACTCAAGATAGCGATCGAGTACGACGGTGAGGACTTTCACTCGACGCCTGCACAGAAGGCCCATGATGAGGCCCGTGACGCCAAGCTGAGGGCACTCGGATGGATTGTCATACGTATCAATGCTGAACGGATGCGCACCGATCAGTGGGAAATCGTCATGGAGATCGAGAAGGCTCTGCGTGTGCGTGGCGGGTACTTCTGACCACCAGCCTCGGCGAGCGATTCCGCCGCCGCAATTGTGGGTTCTGTCGGCGGAATTTGGGGTTCTGTCGGCGTGAAACAGGGTTCTGTCGGCGAAGACGCAGCCACCCCACTTCGTTGCGGAAGTGGGGTGGCTGCCGTTCGGTTAACCGCCGCGAGGTGCGGTCAGGAGGCCGTCACATCAGGAGAAGCACTCGTCGAGGATCTCCTGCTGCTCCACGGCGTGCACCTTGCTCGAGCCCGACGACGGTGCCGACATGGCCCGACGCGAGATGCGCCGAAGACCGCTGAGCACGTCCGGCAGCACCTCGGGCAGCCACAGGCCCAGGAACGGCCACGGACCCTGGTTGGCCGGCTCTTCCTGGACCCAGCGGAAGTCCTCGGCGTTCGGGTACTGCTCGAGGGTGTTGCGCAGACGGCGGTGCGGCACCGGGTACAGCTGCTCGATGCGCACGACAGCGACATCTTCGCGCTTCTCCTTGTCGCGGCGCGCGGCGAGTTCGTAGTAGAGCTTGCCGCTCACCAGCAGCACTCGCTTGACCTTGCTGCGATCGGCGCCACCGAGGAACCTCGGGTCGTCGAGTACCGAGCGGAACTTGTCGTCGGTGAACTCCTCGATGGGGCTGACCGCATTCTTGTTGCGCAGCATCGACTTCGGGGTGAACACGATCAACGGACGGCTGATGCCGTCGAGCACGTGGCGGCGCAACAGGTGGAAGTAGCTCGACGGGGTCGACGGCAGCGCGACAGTCATCGATCCCTCGGCACAAAGCTGAAGGAATCGTTCGATACGACCCGAGGTGTGGTCGGGGCCCTGGCCCTCGTGTCCGTGCGGCAGCATCAGGACGACGTCGGAGAGCTGTCCCCACTTGGCCTCGCCGGAGGAGATGAACTCGTCGATGATCGACTGCGCGCCGTTGACGAAGTCGCCGAACTGGGCTTCCCACATCACCAGCGCGTCCGGGTTGCCGACCGAATAGCCGTATTCGAAGCCGACCACCGCGAACTCCGACAGCGGCGAGTCGTAGACCATGAACCGGCCCTCGGCGCTGTCGCCGGCGATGGTCTTCAGGTTGTTGAGCGGGGTGTACTCCGCGCCGCTGTCGCGGTCGATGAGCACCGAGTGCCGCTGGGTGAACGTGCCGCGCCGGGAGTCCTGACCCGACAGGCGGACCGTGCGGCCCTCCAACACGAGCGAACCGTAGGCGAGCAGCTCGGCAAAGGCCCAGTCGATCTTCCCGTGACGCGACATCTCGTGGCGACGTTCCAGCACTGGCTTCACACGCGGATGCGCATCGAAGCCGTCGGGGGTGTGGAAGAACGCGTCGCCGATGGCCTCGAGGACCTCCTTGTCGACGGCGGTCACCAGCTTGGTCGGCAGGGTCTGATCGGCCTGGATCGAGGGGCTCGGTTCGGCGTGATACTTCTCGAGTTCCTTGACCTCGTTGAACACCCGCTCGAGCTGACCTTGGTAATCGCGCAGAGCGTCCTCGGCCTCTTTGGTGGAGATGTCACCGCGACCGATCAGGGCTTCGGTGTAGCTCTTGCGGACGCCGCGCTTGGTGTCGATCACGTCGTACATGGCCGGTTGGGTCATCGACGGGTCGTCGCCCTCGTTGTGGCCGCGGCGACGGAAGCAGACGAGATCGATGACGACGTCCTTGCCGAAGGCCTGGCGGTAGTCGACCGCGAGTTTGGCGACCCACACGCACGCCTCCGGGTCGTCGCCGTTGACGTGGAAGATCGGCGCGCCGATCATCTTGGCGACGTCGGTGCAGTACTCGGTCGACCGGGAATGCTCCGGGGCCGTGGTGAAACCGACCTGGTTGTTGACGACGATGTGGATGGTGCCGCCGGTACGGTAGCCCGGGAGCATCGCCATGTTCAGTGTCTCCGCGACCACCCCCTGACCGGCGAAGGCGGCGTCGCCGTGCAGCATCAATGGCAGCACCGAGAACTGGTCGTCGTCGTCGAGCAGGTCCTGCTTGGCGCGGACGAGACCCTCGAGAACGGGGTCGACGGCCTCGAGGTGGCTCGGATTGGCGGTCAGCGAGACGTTGATCTCGTTGTCGCCGAACATCTGGTAGTACTTGCCCTCGGCGCCGAGGTGATACTTCACATCGCCCGATCCGTGCGCCTGCGACGGATTCAGGTTGCCCTCGAACTCGGTGAAGATCTTCGAGTACGGCTTGCCGACGATGTTGGCGAGCACGTTGAGGCGGCCGCGGTGGGGCATGCCGATGACGACCTCGTTGAGACTGTGTTCGGCACCCTGGTCGATCACGGCATCCATCATCGGGATCACCGACTCGGCACCCTCGAGCGAGAAGCGCTTTTGACCGACGTACTTGGTCTGCAGGAACGTCTCGAACGCCTCGGCCGCGTTCAGCTTCGACAGGATGTACTTCTGCTCGGCGACCGGCGGCTTGACGTGTTTGATCTCCACCCGGTCCTGCACCCAGCGCTGCTGTTCGGGCTCGAGGATGTGGGTGTACTCGACACCCACATGGCGGCAGTACGCATCGCGCAGGATCGACAGCACGTCGCGCAGCTTCATCTTCTCCTGGCCGTGGAAACCGCCGACCTTGAAGCTGCGATCGAGGTCCCAGAGAGTGAGGCCGTAGGTGAGCACATCGAGGTCCGGATGACTCGCGCGTGCATCGCTGTCCATCATCAGCGGATCGATGTCAGCCATCAGATGCCCGCGGTTGCGGTATGCCGCAATGAGTTCCAGAACGCGGGTGCTCTTGTCCACCAGTCCGGCGGGGATGTCGCGGCGCCAGCGGACCGGCTCGTAGGGGATGTGGAACGCGGTGAAGATCTCGTCGTAGAAGGCGTCGTCCAGCAGCAACTGGTGGATGGTCCGCAGGAAGTCGCCCGACTCGGCACCCTGGATGATGCGGTGGTCGTAGGTGGAGGTCAGCGTCATCAGCTTGCCGACGCCGAGATCGGCGATCTGCTCGTCGCTGGCGCCCTGGAACTCCGCTGGATACTCCATCGCGCCGGCGCCGACGATGGCGCCCTGCCCCTTCATCAGGCGCGGTACCGAGTGCACGGTGCCGATGGTGCCCGGGTTGGTCAGCGAGATGGTCACACCCGAGAAGTCCTCGGCGGTGAGTTTGCCGTCACGCGCACGTCGGACGATGTCCTGGTAAGCGGTGTAGAACTCCGCGAACCCCATCGTCTCGCAGTTCTTGATCGCGGCGACGACCAGCGTCCGATTGCCGTCTTTGCCGACCAGGTCGATGGCCAGACCCAGGTTGGTGTGCGCGGGGGTGACCGCGTTGGGCTTGTTGTCGACCTCGGCGAAGTGGCGATTCATGTTCGGGAACGCCTTGATCGCCTGGACGATGGCGTAGCCGAGGATGTGGGTGAAGCTGATCTTGCCGCCGCGGGTACGGGCGAGATGATTGTTGATGACGATCCGGTTGTCGATCATCAGCTTGGCGGGGACGGCGCGAACGCTGGTGGCGGTCGGGATCTCCAACGACGCCGACATGTTCTTGGCGATCGCGGCGGCCGGGCCGCGCAGGACCTTGTTCTCGTCCTCGCTGGGTGCTGTGGCCGCGGCCTTCGCCGGCTCCTTGGCCTTCTGCGAGCGGGCCGATCCGTCGCGGCTGGCGGTGCTCTGGCCGGAAGCGGCCTTGGTGGCCGTCGATTCCTTGGTGGGTCCGGCCTTGCGGGCGGCAGCCTTTGTCGGCTGCTGGTCGAGGGTCACCTGCTTGCTCTGCTTGGCCGGCGCAGACTTCGAGGTGGACTCTGCCGAGGCCGACGGCGTTGCCGGGGCCTTCGCGGCGGACGAGGTCGCCGGAGCTGCGGTGGCGGGGGCGTCAGTGGTGGCCGCCGTATCGGACGAGCCGTTCGAGTTGGGGTCGTAGTCGGCCAGGAAGTCATGCCAACTCGGATCGACCGACTTCGGGTCCTTCTTGTATTGCTGGTACATCTCCTCGACCAGCCAGGTGTTTTGTCCGAAATCCGAAATCGAACTGCTCACAGCGCCTACTCGCCTCAATTCCCTCTGGTGTCGGGTCGCTTGTCACCACGTAAGTCCCTTGTGAAGACTATCGGTGAACCACCTGCAGATGGTACGCGTGCCGAGTCGGTGGCGTGCGTCTGACCTCACCGAACACAGCATCTTGAGGTGTATGTCACCTGTCACCTGAGGCGGGTGTCACCGGCGGTGGCGATACCGTCGGCGTCTGGGGCGACACCGGCATCCCAGAACGCGCGGTACCTTCCGTTCAACGCCAGTAGCTCGCGGTGTGTTCCCCACTCGACGATTCGGCCCTGATCGACCACGGCGATGACATCGGCCCGTGCCGCAGTGGCGAGGCGATGGGCGACGATGACCGACGTCCGGCGGTGGGTGAGGGCCTCGCCGGCGGCGAGTACGAGCGCCTCGGTCGCCTGGTCGAGGGTGGCGGTCGCCTCGTCGAGCAGGAGCAGGTCGGGGTGAACGAGTTCGGCGCGCGCGAGCGCGATCAGTTGGCGCTGCCCCGACGACAGACCCTGCCCCCGCTCGCCGATCGGGTGGTTCATCGCGCCGGGCAACTCGGCGATCATGCCCGCGGCGCCGACCGCCGACGCCGCCGCGGCGATCTCTGCCCGCTGGGCATCGGGTCGGCCGTACGCGATGTTGTCGGCGACGGTGCCGGTGAACAGATGTGGTTCCTGTGGCACGACTCCGATGCGGGCGCGGTAGGCCTCGAGTTCGTGGTCGCGGATGTCGGTCCCGTCCATCCGGACCGAACCCGAGGTGGGGTCGTAGTAGCGGGCCAGCAACTTGACGATGGTCGACTTGCCCGCGCCGGTCTTGCCGACCAGCGCCAGCGAGGTGCCGGACGGGACCGTGAGGTCGATCTCGGTCAGCGCGTCGCGATCGGCGCCGGCGTAACGGAAGGACACGTCGGCGAAGTCGACGCGGCCGTCGAAACCCGCTGCCGGTACGGGAGTGTGACTGTCGCGACGGTGCAGCGAACTCGGGGTGCGGATCAGGTCGCCGATACGGCGTAGGCCGACCGCGGCCTGCTGGTATCCGTCGAATACCTGGGAGAGCTGTTGTACCGGCCCGAAGAGCATCGACAGGTAGAGGACGAACGCGACGAGGGTGCCTGCCGACAGCGAGCCCTGGGAGATCTGGTGTGCGCCGACCGCGATTGCGACCGCGGCGGCGAGGTCGGACATGAAAGTGATGAACGGGAAGTAGATCGAGATCGCGGTCTGGGAGACCATCCGGGCGCTCAGCCACTCATCGGTGCGGCGGGTGAAGCGTGCCGTCGCGGTGGGCGTGTGCCGATAGGTCTGCGTGGTCTTGATACCGGCGATGTTCTCCTGAAAGTCGGCGTTGACCAGGCTGACCAACTCCCGTGACCGGGTATAAGCCACCGAGGAGATACGGCGGAACACCACGGTGGCGACGATCAGCACCGGAAAGACCGGCAGGATGAGCGCACCGAGTAACGGATCGGTGATGAGCAGGGCCACCGTGACCCCCACCAGGGTGAGCGCAGCGACGACCGCAGTGGACAGGCCCGTCTGCAGGAACGTGGACAGTGCGTCGACATCGGTGGTCATCCGGGTCATGATCCGACCGGAGAGTTCGCGCTCGTAGTAGTCCAGACCCAGCCGCTGCAAGTGCGCGTAGCTGCGGACGCGCAGACCGAACAGGACGCGTTCGCCGGCCCGGGTCGAGGTGATCGTCATCGTGGCGGCGGCCAGCCAGCCGACGCCCACCAGTGCCACTCCCACCGCGCTCGCCCACCACAGCGTCGTTTCGTCGGTGTGCGTCGCGGCGTCGATGACGGTGCGCGCCAGGGAGGGAAAGGCCAACCCGACGAGGGTGTCGATCGCGATGGTGACGATTGCGGCGCCGAGCAGCCAGCGCACCGGCCGCAGGAGTTGAGCCAAGGAGAAGTCCCGGTTGTCCGAGCGGGCAGTGTTCACGTCGATGGTGGGCTGCTCGTCGGCGGGTGGTAGCGCGTCGACTGCGGCGGTGAGTTCGGGCGTCGCCGGCATCGAGCCGAGGGCGCCGCCCATGCCACCGCCGCCCCTGGCGCCGCCGCCACCCGGGCCTCGGGTGGGTGTCACCGGTCGTCGGATGGTGTGATCGGGTGCGGGACTGGGTGGCCACAGGTCGTCGAGCGCCGGGCCCCCAGGCACTTCCGGGAGGGTCTCGCCGACCACCTGTTCAGGGTCGGCCGAGGACATCAGGCTGGCGAACAACCCGCACCGCGCGTCCAACTCGTCGACGGTCCCCACGTCGACGATCCGCCCGCCGTCGAGAACGGCGACCCGGTCGGCCAGGGCCAGCGTGGACCGGCGGTGTGCCAGCAGCAGCATCGTGCGGCGCTCGGCGCGCAGCCCACGCAGGATCCGGACCTCGGTGGAGGCGTCCACCGCCGAGGTCGCGTCGTCGAGGACCAGTACGCGGGACCCGGCGTAGAGCGCGCGGGCCAGGGCCACGCGCTGGCGCTGGCCGCCGGACAGGGTCAGTCCCCGCTCGCCGACGACGGTGTCGAAGCCATCGGTGAGGCCGTCGATGAACTCGAGCGCGTCCGCGCGCTCGGCGGCCGACACCAGTCGGGCGCTCGGTGGCGCACCGGAGGCGAGGCTGATGTCGGCGCCGTCGGGCCCGAGCATGATGTTGGCCGCGATGGTGTCGGAGTACAGGAACGGTTCGTCGAAGACCACCGACACCGCGTCGTGCAAGGCGTCGGATGCCAGTGCGTCGATTGGGTGGACCGTGTCTCCGACGAGCAGCTCGACCGCACCGCGCTCGGGCCGGTAGTAGTGTCCGACCAGATCCGCGAGGGTGGACTTTCCCGACCCGGGGCGGCCGACCACGGCGACACATTCGCCGGGCCCCACAGTCAGGTCGACCCCGTCGAGGACCTGTCGGTCACCGAATGCGAACCCGACGTCGCGTACCCGCAGCCCGATCGGCCCGTCGGGCAGGGTCGCGGTGTTGTGTTCGGCCGGGTCGCGCGGATGGTCGATCACGTCGTAGACGCGATCGACGGCGGCGCGCGCGAGTTGCGCGCTCACCACGAGGTTGGTGAGTAGTCGCGCCAATGCGGTCATCGAGGCGATGTAGGTGGCGAAGGCGAGGAAGGTGCCGGCCGTGATGTGGCCGTGCATGGTGAGGTATCCGCCGAGCGCGATCACGGCGACCATGCCTAGTTGTGGGATGGCGGCCATTGTGGGGGTGAAGCGGGCGTTGATCCGTCCGGCCCGCATCCGCAGCGAGAACAGGCGGGTGCCCAGGCCGACCAGTTCGTCGACTGCACGGCGTTCCTGACCGAACCCCTTGACCACACGGACACCGGTGACGGTTTCCTCGACATGCTGTGCCACGTCGGCGGCCGCCTGCTGGGCAGACCAGGTGGCGGCGAACAGCTTTCGGCGAGTGCGCATCACGACCAGGGCGACCAGCGGGAAGATCGACAATGCGACGCAGGTGAGCAGGGGTGACAGATAAGACATGATCCCGATGGCGAACACGACCTGGACCGCGGCCCCGATTGAGAGTGGCGCCATGGCCAGCAGGCCCTGCACGATCTGCAGATCCGAGATCGACCGGGAGACGATCTGGCCGGTACGGATCTGGTTCTGCGCGTTGCCATCGAGATGCAGCAGCGTGTCGAGCAACTTGCGACGCAGCCCGTTCTGCACGGTCACCGACAGCCGTCCCGCGGTCAGGCGCCGCCCGAACTGACATCCGTAGCGCACCACCGCCAAGACGACGAGCGCGATGACGATGAGCCGGATCGACAACCCGTCGGAGACGGCGCCGGTCGCGTGGTCGATGGCCGCCTTGGCAAGTAGCGGCGCGATCAGGTCGACCGCGACCGCCACCGCTGTCACCGCCAGTGTGATGGTGACCAGCGCGCGATGGCGTCCACATTCGGCGACGAGTCGCCGGATCCAGCCGCGTCGGGTGGGGGCGTCGTCGGTTGCCGGCGGCGTCCCCTTGTCACCGTGCCGCACTCGGGATTGGAGCGCGGAGATCACCGACGTCCCGGCGGAAGCCCGGTACCGGCGACGACCTCGCCGTCGATCGTCCACGTGGTCGGCGGTGGGCCGAACGCCTCGCGTGCGTTGGCAATGACGCGTTTGCCCAGGGCGCGGTTGCCGACCCCGCCGATCATTGCGCCGATGCCGGCCGGCAGGAGTTTGCCGAACAGCAGTGGCGCGCGCTTGAACGCATACTTCTTGGCCACCTTGTTGACGAGTGTTTTGTTCAGCTTCGCCAGGCCGCCGCCGGGAATGCTCGCGCCGCCCAGCCGCCGCAAGGCCCCGCCCCGGGTGCCGACGAGGCGCCCCAGCGCGACGACGCCCTCCTCGCCGAGCGCGACGGCGAGGACGAGGGTTTTGCGGCGCTCGGAATCGTGCACCGGGATGCCGTGTACCTCGGCGATCGACAACGCGAGCAGGGCCGATGCCTCGAGGAAGAACGCGGTCTCGCCGGTCATCGCGCCCAGTGCGGTCATCGTGCCCACGCCGGGGACGGCGGCGGTCGCGCCGACGGCGCCGCCGGAGCCGGTGACGGCGGTGAGGTAGAGCTTCTCGAGTCGCGCGATGATCTGCGCCGGCGTCTCCTCCGGATTCGCGGTTCGCAGGCTACGCACATATCGGGCAACTGCCGGCGCCTGCAGGCGTTGCGCGCGATCGAGGAGACCGCCCGTCACGTCCACGGCCTTGCCGGGAGGGCGCTGCTGGTCGCCCGAATCCCCGCTTCCATGGGTCCGGTCGCGATCAGCCATCGGTCGGCACTCCGTCCGCGGCGGGCACGACCTCGCCGGGCTGTGGCGGTCCGGGGGGTGTGCCGTCGCCGAAGGGGCGACCCCCGAGTTCCTCGCGATGATGGGGAGTCAGCCAGTTGTGGAGGTCAGGACCCACCGGGATGATGCCGGTGGGGTTGATGTCTCGATGCACCACGTAGTAGTGGCGTTTGATCTGGGTGAAATCGATGGTGTCGCCGAATCCGGGCGTCTGGAACAGGTCGCGGGCGTATGCCCACAACACCGGCATCTCCGCGAGCTTGCTGCGATTGCACTTGAAGTGGCCGTGGTAGACGGGATCGAAGCGAGCCAGGGTCGTGAACAGTCTGATATCGGCCTCGGTGATCGTGTCGCCGACCAGGTAGCGCTGGTTGGCCAGGCGCTCGGAGAGTTCGTCGAGCTTGGCGAACAGCCGGTCGTAGGCCTTCTCGTAGGACTCCTGGTCCCCGGCGAAGCCGCAACGGTAGACACCATTGTTGACCTCGGTGTACACACCCCGGTTGACTTCGTCGATCTCATCGCGCAGATGTTCGGGATAGAGCTCCGGTGCGCCTTCGCGGTGGTGGTCGGTCCATTCGAGTTCGAAGTCGATGGTGATCTGCGGGTAGTCGTTGGTGACCACCGCACCGGTCGGGATGTCGACCACCGCGGGCACTGTGATCCCCTTGGGGTAACCGGGGAACCGTTTCTCGTACGCGTCCTTGAGACGGGGGATCTGCAGCACCGGGTCGAGGCCCTCGGGGTCGAGGTCGAAGGTCCACGAGTCGGAGTCATGGGTGGGTCCGCACATGCCCATCGACAGCGCGTTCTCGAGGCCGAGGAGGCGGCGCACGATGATCGTCCGGTTGGCCCATGGGCAGGCCCGGGCGACGACCAGGCGGTAGCGGCCTGCCTCGACGGGGTAACCGTCGCGGCCGTCGCGGGTGATCCGTGTGTCGATGTAGTTCGTGTCCCGGACGAACTCCTGTCCGGTGGTCACATAGACACCCTGCTCGGTCGCCGCTCCCTCGGTGGGGGCGGCCGCGGCGGTGCGGGGGCTGTTGGTGGTCATGTGATCCACAGTAATGACCCCGTCCGACGGTTGGCAGAAGATGGTCGAAGCGGTATATTCCATCTGGAATATTTGACTTCGAATAGCGAGCGAGGATCAGCGCATGTCGGCGAACGGGATGTTGCCGCCCCTGGCGGTACTCGTGCTCGGGCTGGTGGCCGAGCGGCCGATGCATCCCTATGAGATGTTTCAGACCACGATCGAGCGGCGCGAAGACCGCCTCGTGAAATTCCGGCCCGGCACGCTTTATCACACGGTCGACCGATTGTCCGACAAAGAGCTGATCGAGGTTCACGACGTCGAGCGGGAGGGCAATCGCCCCGAGCGGACGATCTATCGCATCACCGCCACCGGCCGCGCCGCCTTGGCGCGCAGCCTCGAGCAGCTGCTCGAAGGACATCCGACGGAGTATCCACAGTTGTATCTGGCGCTCTCGGAGGCCCATGGTCTGCCGCGGTCGCGTGTCATCGAGCTGCTCACCACGCGGCTGACGCAGATGTGCGCCGAACTCGAGAACCTGCGCGTGGGCGCCGCCGAGGCCGCCGACAGCGGCAAGGCGGAGATGTTCTATCTCGACATCGGCTGTCGCATCACGACATTGAGTGCGCAGATCGACTGGCTCCGTGACCTGCTCGAACGTTTGACAAACCACTCCATCGCCTGGCTCGACGACCCGGACTTCCGGGCCGTCGCCGCCTCCACCGCACCGCACGAGAAGGACGCCGACGCATGACCTCTCCATCAACCCCCGCCGTGCCGCTGACCACCCGGCCCTGGGCGGCGATGCTGGCGCTGTGTGTCGGCTTCTTCATGATCCTCGTGGACATGACGATCGTCGCCGTGGCGCAGCCGCAGATCCAGACTGCACTCGACACCGACGTGAACGGCATCGTGTGGGTCACCAGCGCCTACCTGCTCACCTACGCGGTCCCGCTGCTGATCACCGGCCGTCTCGGCGACAAGTACGGGCCGAAACGCGTCTACCAGATCGGCTTGCTGGTATTCACGATCGCGAGCGTCTGGTGCGGATTCTCCGACACCATCGGTGAACTCGTTGCCGCCCGAGCCCTCCAGGGTGTCGGCGCCGCCTTGATCACCCCGCAGACGATGGCGCTGATCACCCGCATCTTCCCGCCGGAGAAGCGTGGTGCGGCCATGGGCGTCTGGGGCACCGTCGCCGGCGTCGCGACGCTGGTGGGGCCGCTGCTCGGCGGCATTCTGACCGACGGATTGGGCTGGGAGTGGATCTTTTTCGTCAACCTGCCGGTCGGCGTCGTCGGCCTGGTGTTGGCCGCTGTGCTCGTGCCCGACGTGGAAACGCACGACCATCAATTCGACTGGCTCGGTGTGGCCTTGTCGGCAGTGGGTATGTTCGCGCTCGTCTTCGGAATTCAGGACGGCGAGAAGTACGGCTGGAACGCCTTGATCTGGTCACTGATCATCGGCGGCGTGGTCCTCATGGCGCTGTTCGTGTGGTGGCAATCGCGGATCAAGGGCGAACCGTTGGTGCCGCTGTCGCTTTTCGCCGACCGCAACTTCTCCCTGGCCAACATCGGGATCGCGTCGATGGGCTTCGCGATCTCCGGTCTGATGATCCCCACGATGTTCTTCTTGCAGCTCGTCGGTGGCATGTCACCCACCCGGGCTGCGGTGATGATGGTGCCGATGGCGTTGCTGACCGGTGCACTCGCGCCGATCGTCGGTCGGGTCCTCGACCGGGTGCACCCACGTACGATCATCGCCTCTGCGTTGCTGCTGAACGCCGTTGCGGTCGGCTGGCTCGGCGTGATCGCCCGTCCGGAAACCCCGGTGTGGCTGCTGATCATCCCGATGTGTCTGATGGGCGTCGCGTCGGCCGGGATCTGGGCGCCGTTGGCAGCCACGGCGACCCGCAACCTGCCGTGGCATCAGGCCGGCGCCGGCGCCGGCGTGTACAACACCACGCGGATGATCGGTTCGGTGCTCGGCAGCGCCGCGGTGGGCGCGCTGATGCAGACGCGTCTGGCCACTCTGCTCCCGGGAGTCGACACCGAACACCACAGCGCCGGCGGCCAGCTACCCGACGCGGTCCGGGACGGCTTCGCCACCGCCATGGGTCAGTCGCTCTACCTGCCCGCGGCAGTGTTGTTGATCGGCGTGGCAGCGGCCCTGTTCTTCGTCAAACCTCGTCATCAGGCCGGTGTGCCCGCGCCTGGTGGGCAGGGTGCGCAGGCCGGCGACAGCGCGGCGGCCGGGCCCGTCGCAACGGCCTGATCCGCGCGGCACCGCACCAGCTCACGGCTTCGCCTCCCACAGTGTGTCGGTCCACGCTCGTAGGATGCGGCTCGAGAGTGGGAGGTGAGACATGACCGTGCCGTTGTTCGACCTGCCGGGGTTCGATCCCGACCAGACACAGCCGAACCGGTCCCGGCCAGCGGCGGCGGGCGCAGGCCGGCTCGAGTCGCCGGGATCGGTGGCCGGGTCCGCGCACGAGGTGACCTTCCTGCACACGGCCGATTGGCAGTTGGGGATGACGCGGCGCCACCTCGATGCCGACGCCGCGCATGCCTACACCGCCGCGCGCCACGAGGCCGTCGAACGCATCGGCACACTCGCCGCCGAGGTGGACGCCGAGTTCGTGGTGGTGTCCGGGGATGTCTTCGAAGACCATCGGGTGTCGTCGAAGATCATCCGCCGCACCCTCGACGCGCTCGGCGCCTACGGAATCCCCGTATACCTGTTGCCGGGCAACCATGATCCCTTCGACGCGGCGGGGATCTATCGTTCCCGGACCTTTGCGCAGGCGTGCCCGGACAACGTCACGGTGCTTTCGGGTGCAGGTGTGCATCAGGTGCGCGCGGGTGTCGAGCTGATCGCTGCACCCTGGTCGCACAAGCAGCCGGGAACCGATCTGGTAGCCGCCCAGGTAGCACGTCTCGCGCCTGCCGACGCCATCCGGGTGATGGTGGGTCACGGCGGTGTCGACGCGTTGACCCCGGGCGGCGACGAGGCGCTCATCGGGCTCGCCGCGGTGGAGGCCGCGGTCGACGGTGGCCTGCTCGACTATGTCGCTCTGGGCGATCGGCACTCGGTCACCTCGGTGGGGACCACCGGACGGGTGTGGTACCCGGGTGCACACGAGGTCACCAACTTCGATCACATCGAGCAGGAGCCCGGCCATGTCCTCGCGGTCACCCTGCGCCGTTCCGGTTCGTCGCGCGATGTCGACGTGGTTCCGCATCGGGTGGGGCAGTGGTCATTTCGGACGGTGTCGGCCGACATCGCCGGACTCGCCGACATCGAGGCGTTGCGCCGGCGACTCGACGATATCGACGACAAACCGAGGGTGGTGCTCGGTTTGCGGCTCGTCGGGTCGGTGTCGGTCACGGAGGGGGCAGCGCTCGACGAGTTGCTCGAGGAGGCCGCCGACCGATTCGCCTCGGTCACCCGCCCGGACGGCGCGGAAGATCTCGTGGTGGTCGCCGACGATGGTGACCTAGCCGACCTCGGGGTCGGGGGCTACGTCCGGGAGGCCGCCGAGGAGCTGTTCGATCGCAGCGGATCCACCGACCTCGACGAGGCGCGCAACGCGCGCGATGCGCTGGCCCTGTTGCATCGCCTCACCGGGAGGATTCGATGAGGCTCCATCGGATGCGTCTGCACGAGTACCGGGGTGTCGCCGACCGGGACATCCGGTTCGCCGAACGCGGGGTGACCGTCGTCGAGGGCGCCAACGAGGCGGGCAAATCCTCGATGATCGAGGCTCTTGAGTTGCTGCTCGACGTCCGTGCCGAGAGCAAAGCGGCGAAGGTCCGTGCGATCATGCCGGCCGGCCGTGAGGTGGGTACCGAGGTCGAGGTCGAGATATCTTGCGGTCCTTGGCACTTCACCTACTCGAAGCGGTTCAATCGGCAGCCGGCGACGAATCTGAGCATCCATCGGCCGCGTCCAGAACAGCTCACCGGGCGCGACGCCCACGAACGCGTACTGGAGATCCTGGGCGGACACGCCGATCTCACGCTGTTTCGCGCTCTTCGGTTGTTGCAGGCCGATGACGCGGCCGGTCGTCCGATGGGCGACAGTGCCGCTCTCGCCCGTGCTCTGGATCGGGCTTCGGAGTCCGACGGTGACACAGCGGATTCCGCGTCGGCGGAGGTTGCCGAACAGGCCCTCATCGACGCCGCCGAGGCCGAGTACCGTCGCTACCGGACCTTGGGTCAGGGCCGGCCCACTGGCGAACTCGCCGCCGCGATGCGGACTGCCGACGAGCTCGACAAGCGTTGCCGGACACTTGCCGACGCCCGAGACGCGGTCGACGCCGATGCGCAGCGCCTTCGCAGCCTCCTCGATCGCCGGTCCGAACTCGCGCGCACCCGGGAGTTGCGTGAGGTCGAGCGCGACGAACTCGCGATCAGCTGGACCGAAATCGAGCGTCTACAGACCGAGCAGGCGGCGGCCGACGCCGAGGTGCGGCATCTGCTCACGGCCAGTCAGCTGGCGCAGCGTGATGTCGTCGATCGGGAGCGGGTCGCGGCGCAGATCGCCGCAGCGACGGCCGATGCCGAACGGCTGGGAGCCGGGATCACCGACCACGATGCACGGGCGCAACGCGCTGAGACCTCGGCGCGACACCTCGAGGACGAGTTGCATGCCGTCCGCGAACGCTGGCAGATGGTCCAGACCGCGTTGTCGGCGGCGCAGTCCGCGCAGCGCGTTCGAGAACAACGTCGCGAACTGCGCGATCTCGATGAACGGCTCGTTGAACTCGATCGCATCGCCACCGAGTCGTCGACTCTCGACGAGTCGCTGCGGGCCAACACCGTCGATGCGTCCGCGGTCCACACCGCGGTCGACCTGGCGCGGCGTCGTGCGGTGGCTCAGGCGCGGCTGGAAGCGGTCGCGGCGCGCTTCACCGTCGAACCGACCGGTGCGAGCACTGTCACCGTGGATGGTGAGGCCGTGGCCGACACCGCCGATCGGGTGGCCGTGACCGACGCGGTCATAGAGGTCGCCGGAGTGGTCACGGTCACGGTCCGCCCCGGTGCCGACACCGCCGCTCCGGCACAAGAACTCGCAACGGTAGACCATGAGATAGCGGCGTTCTGTGCCACCCACGGGCTCGCCGGCCTCGACGACCATGCGGATCGGGCGCGAGAGCGCGCGAACCTGGTGGAGCGGCGGGCGAGTTCGCAACGACGGGCACGCGAACTCATCGGTGACCGAAGCCACCGTGCCATGGTCGAACGACGTGACGAGCTGCGCACCATCATCGAGACGGAGTCGGCAGGCGCCGACGTTGACCCCGATGACATCGCGTCGCTCGCGGGGACCGAGCGTGAGCTCTCCGAACTGGTGATGTCGGCGGAACGTGCGGTCACACAGCAGCATTCGGCCGCACGGGAGGCCCGCACCGAGGGGCGTATGGCTCGGGAGGAGCGCGAGCGACTGGCTGGCCGCATGGTCGAGCTGGAAAGACGCCGCGCCGAGATGCTCGCGCAACTCAGCGACGATGATGCGCGACGAACGGTGCAGGCCGCGGCCACGCGGCTCGGTGAGGCACGTGACCGGCTCGGTCGACTCGAGACCGAGCTCGCGCGTCTCGACGTCGCCGAGATCGAGTTACGGCGGGAGCGGGTGACCGCCGACCTCGCCGCGATTGCGCGCGAACATGCCGACCTCGAACGCTCCGCCACCGAACTCCGCGCGCGGATCGAGCTCTACCGTGACGAGTCGCGCCTCGACCTGCTCCAGGACGCGACGGCAGAACTCGAGAGTGCCATCGCAGCCCGGGACCGCGTACAGCGGCGTGCCGACGCGGCCGAGCTGCTGTACCGGACGCTCCTGGACAAACGTCAGCAGACACGCACCCGCTACGCCGACCCCTTCGCCCGGCGCCTGGCGGAGCTGGGTGCCCACGTATTCGGAGCGGGAGTGAGTTTCGATGTCGACGACAACCTGGAAGTGGTGTCGCGCACCGTCGATGGCCTCACCATCGCGCACGAGGCATTGTCCGGCGGGGCGCGCGAACAGTTGGCACTGCTCACCCGGCTGGCCTGCGCCACGCTCGTCGACGAGGCCGACGGAGTGCCGGTGCTCCTCGACGACGCACTCGGCTACAGCGATCCGCACCGGATCGCGGCCATGGGAGAGGTGCTCACCGCGGCCGGGCGCGACGCGCAGGTCATCGTGCTGACATGCAGCCCCGACCGATACCGGGGTGTCGACGAGGCCGAGATCGTCGCCGTGTGACGATCGAGGCCCCTCGCGACGCGCCGCCCCGGTTTTGGGATCACCCCGCCGGGTGCGCTACGCTAGCCCTCGCCCGATGAGCCCCCGTAGCTCAGGGGATAGAGCGTCTGCCTCCGGAGCAGAAGGCCATAGGTTCGAATCCTATCGGGGGCACTGTCACATTCCTGCCGACCTCCGGTCGGTGTGCGCCCACTGTGGTTTGAAAGATTTTTGCGCGGGCGCACTGTCACATCCATGCCGACCTCCGGTCGGTGTGCGATGCACCTGCACGATGCGAATCAATCTTCGATGAACGTTGCCCGGTTTGCCGCGCCGAATCGGGGTCCGCACCGCAAGATTCACCTATGACTACACAAGCCGCCGCTACCGGACCGGATCGGTACTTCGCGGCCACCGTCGACAAGCAGTGCTGGGGATTCATGATCGGATCCGCATTGTTCGCGCTCGGGTCGGCACCCGGGTTCGTTGCATGGGCGGGTTCGTCAGCCGCAAATGTGAGTTTCTTCGTGGGTGCCTGGTTCTTCACCGGTGCTGCGCTGATCCAACTGGTGCTCAGTGGCGACGCCACCACCGAGGTATCCGGACGAAAACACATTCGCACCGAATGGCTTTCGTCGGCAACGCAGTTCGGTGGAACCCTGTTGTTCAACGTGAGCACCGCAGCGGCTCTGCACGCGGACACCGTCGTGCAGGAGAGGCGGCAGGTCTGGACGCCGGACGCTGCGGGATCGGTCGCCTTCTTGGTGAGCGGGGTGCTCGCGGTGCTGGTGTTCGCCCACGCGGTGCGGATCTGGGCGCCGGGACGACGAGAGTGGTGGGCGGTGCAGATCAACCTGCTCGGCTGCATCGCCTTCGGGGTCTCCGCGGTCGGCGCATACGTGGATTCCACCGGGGTGGTGATCAGCCAGTCGGTGGCCAACACCGGGACGTTCGTCGGGGCGGTGTGCTTCTGGCTGTCCGCCGCCCTGACGCTTCCGCGCTGGGACCGGGATTGACCGTCGGTCACGTCCGATTCAGTTCATCGGCAGGGGCTGTGCGCCACGTTCGCCGATCAGCGCGGTGAGGATCGCGATCTCCTTGGTCTGAGTGCGCTGCATGCCGGCGGCGAGGGCACGAACGTAGTCCTCGGAGACCTGGTCGGGGTCGGTCGCGTACTCCATCATCTCGATCCCGCCCTCGTGATGGCGCAGCATGAGCTGCAGGAAGTAGACGTCGGTGTCGGCGCCCTGTGTCGACCGCAAGCGGTCCATCTCGGCCGGGGTGGCCATCCCGGGCATCGGGGGTTCGGCGGATGGAACTGCGGGCATCGCATCGTCGGGCGCCATGCCTGCGCCGTCGTGCGCCGCGGAATGCTCGTCGGAGGTGCCGTGCTCGTGCCCGTCGGAGGTGCCGTGGCCGCTGTCTGTGCCGTGGTCGTGCGGGGTGCCCGACGACGCCGCCGAGTCGCTCATCTCGTGACCCATCCACGCCATCGGGCCGCTCGGGTTGATCAGAGGTTGACCCCACCTCGTCAGCCACGACTGCATCTGCCCGATCTCGTTGCTCTGCGTGGTCAGGATGTCGAAGGCCATGCTGCGGACCTGCGGGTCGGTACCGTTCTCGAGTTCGATCGCCGCCATCTCGACTCCCTGCTCATGGTGGCGGATCATGTCCTGGGCGAACCCGACCGCAGCGGAATCGGTCGCGGGCGCCGCGTCGGACTCCGCGTCGTCGCTGTGCAGCATGGACGCGATAAGCAGGCCCAGCCCCATCCCCACGAGGAGCACAGCCACCGTGGCCAGGGTGCTCAGCAACATCCTGCGTGATGCGGCAGCTGATTCCGGATCGGGTGCCCGGTCCTCGCGGTCGGTTCCGTGGGCGTCGTGCGCCCCGTCGTTCATACCGTCACCGTCGGTCATGGCGTACCCGTTGCGTCGGTCGGCGCCTGTGCGCCGGTGCCCATGTCCTGACCGGCGCCCGACGTCGCGCCGGTCCCGTCCATCTGCACGGCGCCAGGGCCGGGTTGGCCCTCGTCGGCAGCTGGCGGGTCGCTCGGGTCGAAGGCCCCCGGGATGGCGGCACAGGCAGCCTGCGTCTCGGGGAACGCCGCGGCGGCCGGATTCTCTGAGTAGACGCCGGGCGTGGTGTTGCGTCGCAAGGCGGTGATGAACTGGTCGACGCGCGGATCGTCGGCGGTATCGAGCTTCAGCTGATGTCCCCAGCTCTGCAGTGAGATCGCCTGGTCCAGGCCCGGATACGGCGACATGAACAGGAACTGTTCACCACTGACCTTCTTCGTCAGCACGTCGAGGTCCGCGTCGCTGATCGTGTCCGGGTTGTAGGCGATCCACACCGCGCCGTGCTCGAGCGCATGTACGGCGTTCTCCGAGCGCAATGCGTCCGGGTACACGATGCCGGTGCAGGTGGCCCAGACCTCGTCGTGCGGGCCGCCGAATGGCGGCGACTGGTCGTAGGCCACGCGCTGGTCGGCCCGCACGTGCTGAGCGGCCTGGTAATAGATCTTGGTGACGCCATCGATCGCGTCGGACGGGTCCGGGTTCTGCGCCGATGGCACGAACTCCGCAACCGTCTGCGGTTTGAGTTCTTGGGCTTCCTGCTGGTCGCGGAACTTCGGCAGCAGGTACCAGATCAGACCACCGATCAGCGCGAGCACCAGCACGATGGCCCCGACGATCATCCAGTCGATGCCGCGCCGGGCACCCGATCCTCGGCCGGCCTTGGGGACGTTGGCTCCCGGGGTGCGCGCCATAGCTCTCTTTCACCGATCTCATTCGCCGCCGAACGTCGATCTCCCCGCGGCGGCGGGGAGATCGGCACAGCGACGGCCAGTCTACGCAACGTCGGAAATGCCGGTTTTCGCCCACGCGCACGCCGGGCAGGCGGAGGCGATTATCCCTGCGGGGACATGGGCCAATAGGATGATGTTCCGTGACTCCCGCCGACCTCGCTGCGCTGCTGCGCACGGTGACCGTGACCGTCGTCCGCGACCGCGGGCTCGATGATGCGGCCGTGCCCGAATCCGTCGTGGTCGAGCGGCCGCGCCACGCTGACCACGGCGATTATGCGACCAACATCGCGCTGCGGCTCGGCAAGAAGCTCGGTGTGGCACCGCGCGACCTCGCCGGCTGGCTGGCCGACGCGTTCGCCGCTACCGACGGCATCGCGAAAGCCGAGGTCGCCGGGCCGGGCTTTGTGAACATCTGGCTGGCGGCAGCCGCGCAGAATTCCGTGGTCGCCTCGGTGTTGGACAGTGCCGCGGGCTACGGCCGCGGCGACGATCTCGCCGGACGACGCATCAACCTCGAGTTCGTGTCGGCCAATCCGACCGGGCCCATCCATCTGGGCGGCACCCGGTGGGCGGCTGTCGGCGACGCCCTCGGCAGAGTACTCGCGGCACGCGGTGCCGCGGTCACCCGCGAGTACTACTTCAACGATCACGGCACGCAGATCGATCGCTTCGCCCGTTCACTGGAGGCGTCGGCACGTGGGGAGGCCACCCCGGAGGACGGCTATGCCGGCGACTACATCGCCGAGATCGCGGCCCATGTTCTCGCGCAGGTGCCTGATGTGCTCGACCAGCCCGATGCGCAGCGGCTCGAGACGTTCCGGTCCGTCGGGGTCGAGTCGATGTTCGACCACATCAAGACCAGCCTGCACGACTTCGGCACCGACTTCGACGTCTACACCCACGAGAACAAGATGTTCACGTCCGGGCTGGTCGACGAGTGTATCGGCGAGTTGAAGGCCAACGGCAACCTCTACGAGGCCGACGGCGCCTGGTGGCTGCGGTCCAGCGACTTCGGCGACGACAAAGACCGCGTGGTCATCAAGAGCGACGGCGACGCCGCCTATATCGCCGGTGACATCGCGTACTACAAGGACAAGCGCAACCGCGGCTTCGACCTCTGCATCTACATGCTCGGCGCCGATCATCACGGCTACATCAGCCGATTGAAGGCCGCAGCGGCGGCGCTCGGTGACGACCCGGCGAGCGTCGAGGTGCTCATCGGCCAGATGGTCAATCTGGTCCGCGACGGCACACCGGTGCGCATGAGCAAGCGGGCGGGCACCGTCATCACCCTCGACGACCTCGTCGACGCGGTGGGAACCGACGCCGCACGATATGCGCTGATCCGCTCGTCGGTCGACGTCAACATCGACATCGACCTCGACTTGCTGCGCAAGCAGTCCAACGACAATCCGGTGTACTACGTGCAATACGCACACGCCCGGTTGTCGGCGTTGTCGCGCAACGCCGCCGATCTGGGGTTGACGATGTCGACCTCGCATCTGGATCTGCTCGACGGCCCCGCCGAAGGCGACCTGATCCGCACCATCGGCGACTTCGACGAGGTGGTGGCGACCGCCGCGGAACTGCGTGAACCACATCGGATCTGTCGGTACCTGGAGAGTCTCGCCGGCGCCTATCACCGGTTCTACGCCCGGTGCCGTGTGCTCCCGCAGGGCGACGAACCCGCCGCCGACATCCACGCCGCGCGGCTGGCGTTGTGCGATGCGACCCGTCAGGTGATCGCCAACGGGCTCGACCTGGTCGGCGTCAGCGCACCGGAGCGGATGTGAACGCGCACCCCGCCGGACCCCGGCATGCCGAGATGTTGGCCGCACCGCATCTCGCCGAGCGGCCCAACGACCCCGCCGAACTCGCGACGATCCCGGCGCACGTGTGGCCGCGCAACGCTGTGCGTCGCGACACCGGTGAGGTCGAAATCGCCGGAGTCGGCGTGGCGGAACTCGCCGACACCTACGGCACTCCGCTGTTCATCGTTGACGAGGCGGACTTCCGATCCCGCTGCGCCGACATGCTCGCGGCGTTCGGCCCCTACGGCCGCGTGCACTACGCGTCGAAAGCCTTCCTGAGTACCCAGATCGCCCGGTGGGTGGACGAGGAGGGGCTGTCGCTGGACGTGTGCACCGGCGGTGAGTTGGCCATCGCCCGGCACGCCGGTTTCCCGCCGGAGCGAATCGCCCTGCACGGCAACAACAAGAGCGTCGAGGAACTGGCGCTGGCACTCGACATGGGAGTCGGGCACATCGTTCTCGATTCGATGGTCGAGATCGAGCGGCTCGACGAGCTCGCCGGTGCGCGCGGGGTGGTCGCCGATGTACTCGTCCGGGTCACCGTGGGTGTGGAGGCGCACACCCACGAGTTCATCTCGACCGCGCACGACGACCAGAAATTCGGGTTTGCGCTTGCCGGGGGAGTGGCGATGGCGGCCGTGCGCCGGGTCTTCGCCACCGACAACCTGCGCCTGGTGGGTCTGCACAGCCACATCGGCTCGCAGATCTTCGACATGGACGGCTTCGAGGTCGCTGCCCACCGCGTCTTGGGCCTGCTCAAAGACGTCGTCGCCGAATTCGGTGTCGACAAGACGTCCCAGCTGTCGATCGTCGATCTCGGTGGCGGACTGGGTATCTCGTATCTCCCGGAGGACGACCCGCTGCCGATCGGTGACGTCGCGGAGACTCTCGCGGACATCGTGCGGCGCGAGTCGGCCGCTGTCGGCCTCCCGATGCCCACCCTCGCCGTGGAGCCGGGTCGCGCGATCGCCGGTCCCGGGACGGTCACCCTGTACCGCGTGGGCACGGTCAAGGATGTGACGGTCGGCAAGAACCTCACCCGCCGATACGTCTCCGTCGACGGTGGCATGAGTGACAACATCAGGACCGGGCTGTATCAGGCCGAATACGACATTCGCCTGGTGTCGCGGGTCTCCGAGGCGCCCGCAGTGGTCAGTCGAGTGGTCGGTAAACACTGCGAGAGCGGCGATATCGTGATCAAGGACTGTTGGCTGCCGGGCGATGTCGGTCCGGGCGACCTCGTCGCCGTCGCCGCAACCGGGGCGTACTGCTATTCGATGTCGAGCCGCTACAACATGGTGTTGCGTCCCGCAGTGACCTCGGTGCGCGCCGGATCGGCCCGAATGATGTTGCGCCGTGAGACCATCGACGACTTCCTCGCCTTGGAGGTGACCGAATGAACCCGACCCCAGATCGCACCATCGGCGTGGCCGTGCTCGGCATGGGAAATGTAGGTGCCGAAGTGGTGCGCATCATCGCCGACAATGCCGATGATCTGCGATCCCGCGTGGGTGCGCCGGTGGAGTTGCGCGGCGTGGCGGTGCGCGACCTGAGCAAACCCCGCAAGGTCGCCCAGGAGCTGCTGACCGACGATCCGGACGCGCTGGTGGCCCGCGACGACGTGGACATCGTGGTGGAACTCATGGGCGGGATCGACCCGGCCCGCGGTCTCATCCGTACGGCACTGGAGCACGGCAAGTCGGTGGTCACCGCGAACAAGGCGCTGTTGGCCGAGTACACCGGCGAACTCGCCACCGCGGCAGCCGATGCGAAGGTGGATCTGTACTTCGAGGCAGCCGTCGCCGGCGCGATCCCGGTGGTGCGCCCGCTGATGCAGTCGCTGGCCGGTGACACCGTCGAACGGGTGGCCGGAATCGTGAACGGCACCACCAACTTCATCCTCAGTGCGATGGACGAGACGGGCGCCGACTACGCCGACACCCTGGCCGAGGCCGGCCGACTCGGATACGCGGAGGCCGACCCGACGGCCGACGTGGAGGGCTACGATGCCGCCGCCAAGGCGGCCATCCTCGCGTCCATCGCCTTCCATACCCGGGTCACCGCGGCCGACGTGCACCGCGAGGGCATCACCTCGGTCTCCGCGGCCGACCTGGTCGCGGCGAAGAAGTTCGATTGCACGGTCAAGCTGCTGTCGATCTGTGAGCGCGTCCACGACGCGGACGGGCGGCAGCGGATCTCGGCGCGCGTGTACCCGGCCCTGATTCCGCTGACCCACCCGTTGGCCACCGTCAACGGTGCGTTCAACGCGGTTGTGGTGGAAGCCGAGAACGCCGGACGATTGATGTTCTACGGTCAGGGCGCCGGTGGCGCACCCACCGCGTCGGCGGTGTTGGGCGACATGGTGATGGCGGCTCGCAACAAGGTGCACGGTGGCCGCGGTCCGCTGGAGTCGACGTACGCGTCGCTCCCGATCGCGCCGGTCGACGATGTACCGACGCGCTACTACATCTCGATGAAGGTGGCCGACCGGGCCGGCGTGCTGGCGCAGGTCGCCGGTGAGTTCACCAAGCGTTCCGTCTCGATCGCCGCGGTCCGGCAGGAGGGTGCCGGCGACGACGCGCGGCTGATCCTGGTGACCCACCGCGCGCCCGACCGAGCGCAGTCGGAATGCGTTGCCGCACTCGAAGACATGGATGCAGTGCTCAAAGTGTCGAGCGTTCTGCGATTGGAAGGAACCGATGACTGACGTGACCCCGGTGCACCGGCAGTGGCCCGGATTGATCGAGGCCTACCGTGATCGACTCCCGGTCGGTGACGACTGGCGCGTCGTCACCCTGCTGGAGGGTGGGACGCCGCTCATCGCCGCGCCGCACCTGTCGGAGATCACCGACTGCGAGGTGTACCTCAAGGTCGAGGGGCTCAACCCGACCGGGTCGTTCAAAGACCGCGGGATGACCATGGCCGTCAGTACCGCGGTCAACAACGGCAAGACCGCCGTGTTGTGCGCATCGACCGGCAACACCTCGGCGTCGGCTGCCGCATACGCCACGCGGGCCGGGATCACCTGCGCGGTGCTGATCCCCGAGGGCAAGATCGCGATGGGCAAGCTTGCGCAGGCCGTCATGCACGGTGCCAAGATCATCCAGGTCCAGGGCAACTTCGACGACTGCCTGGAGCTCGCACGTAAGGCGACCGCCGAGTTCGGCGAGATCGAACTGGTCAATTCGGTCAACCCGTCCCGGATCGAGGGGCAGAAGACCGCCGCGTTCGAGATCGTCGACGTGCTCGGTCGCGCTCCCGACGTCCACGCGCTTCCGGTGGGCAATGCAGGCAACATCACCGCGTACTGGAAGGGCTACACCGAGTACCACCGCGACGGTGTGAGTGGGTCGGTACCGCGCATGCTGGGTGTGCAGGCCGCCGGGGCCGCGCCGTTGGTCGATGGTGCACCGGTCAAGGAGCCGGAGACCATCGCCACCGCCATCCGGATCGGTTCGCCGGCGAGCTGGAACCAGGCGGTCGCCGCCAAGGAGGAATCCTCCGGACAGTTCCGGGCCGCCACCGACGAGAAGCTGCTCGAGGCCTATCGTCTCATCGCCGGGCGCGAGGGTGTGTTCGTGGAGCCGGCATCGGCGGCCGGTGTCGCAGGTCTGCTCGCCGCACGCGCCGACGGCTGGGTCGCGGCCGGCTCGACGGTGGTCTGCACGGTGACCGGTAACGGTCTCAAGGATCCGGACACCGCGCTGTCCGGGATGCCGGAAGTGGAGGCGATCCCCGTGGACCCGGTGGCCGTGGCCGATGCGCTCGGTGTCCGCTGAGTCCCCGGGTGTGGACACCGCGATGACCGATGAGACGGCCGTCAGTGACGCCAGAGTGCTGATCCCCGAAGGAATTTCGGTGCGCGTGCGGGTTCCCGCGTCGAGCGCGAACCTGGGGCCGGGATTCGACTGCCTGGGCGTGGCGCTGGGGATCTACGACGAACTGATCGTGGAGACGACCGCATCCGGGGTCGAAGTCGAGGTGATCGGCGAAGCCGCCCTGGAGGTCCCGCGTGACGCCTCACATCTGGTGGCGCGCGCCATCTTCCGCGGCCTCGATGCGGCAGGTGCGGTGGCCGGTGGGTTGAAGCTGCGGTGTGTCAACGCGATTCCGCATTCACGCGGATTGGGGTCCTCGGCGGCCGCGGCCGTCTCCGGTCTCGCCGCGGCCTCGGGCCTGTTGGAAGGTGCGGGGGTGCGCGACGCCTTCGACGCCGACGAGATGGTGCAGCTGTCCTCGGAATTCGAAGGACACCCGGACAATGCGGCCGCAAGTGTGCTCGGTTCGGCCGTGGTGACCTGGATCGAACATGGGGCCCACCAGAACCGCTACCGCGCACGACGACTGGTGGTGCACCCGGACATCACTGCGACGGTGTTCGTGCCCGATACCGAGTCGTCGACCTCGGTGACGCGTGGCCTGCTGCCGGAATCGGTGCCGCGACGCGATGCGGTGTTCAACGTCAGCCGTGCGGCGTTGGCCGTGGTGGCGCTCACCTCCGATCCCACGGCATTGTTCGCCGCCACCGAGGATCGACTGCATCAGGACTACCGGGCCGACGCGATGGCCCCCACCGCCGGCCTCGTTGCGCAACTGCGCGCACGTGGCCTGGCTGCGACCGTCTCCGGCGCTGGGCCCACCGTGCTCGTGTTGTCGGCCGGACCGGTTCCCGCAGACGCGCGCGACATCGCGCTTGCTTCCGGATACGTACCGTCGACGGTGGCCATCGCCGGGGGAGTCGAGATCACGCGGCCATCCTGAGGCCCTACATCCGATGCGTGTCCGATCCGACGCGCGTCCGATGCGGTTGTGCCGACACGGACGACTCGGGTCGTCGCGCATGAGCGAGCTCTGGGGCATCGGGAAGAATTGGAACCGTCGGTATGTTGCCCGTATCATCCGGACGAGTTACGATGAACGGGTCTAGCCGCGCAGGCTTGTCTTGCCGTGCTCCTCTCCGATCTACGATCCAGGCTGCTGGCCCGGTGCCGGTCGCATGATCTTCTGTCAGGAGTCGCCGAGCACGTCCATCGGACACACCGGAGCGGACCACATTTCTTCTGACCGTCTTCTGAGGAGAATCCCAGGGACATCTCCGACGGGGACGAAGCCCGCCGAATGCGGCGGGGTGACAAAGGAACCCCGGCGAGCCCACGCTCTGCTCGGGGGAACGAAAGGACATCCGTGACGGAAACGGACCTGATCACCGCACCAGCATCCTCAAACAGCGAGGATTCCTCGCCTGCGGTGAGTTCGACCACACGTGGCTCCTCGACCCGCGCCCGTAGTGGGCTGTCCGGGATGGTGCTCACAGAGCTACGTGCACTCGCCGGTGAACTCGGCATCAAGGGCACCTCCGGTATGCGCAAGGGCGACCTGATCGCCGCCATCAAGGAACGTCAGGCCTCCTCCGACGCAGCCCAGAAGGGTGAGTCGGGTCAGTTGAGCCTCGCCGAGGAAGAGTCGGCGCCGGCCAAGGGGCGGGGACGTCGTCCCAAGGCGGAGGCGCCGACCAGCACCGAGTCCGACTCCGACCAGGTCGCGGTGAAGGACGGCGAGACCCCGGCGCGGGGTCGTCGACGCGCTCGCGCTGCAGCCGAGGAATCGGGTAGCGAGGCCACCGCCGACACGGCGGCGGGCAATGGGGAGGTCGCCGCGAAGTCGACCGACGCCGAGTCGAAGCGACCCAAGGACGCCGAGGCCGCACCCACCGCCGGCGCTGACGAATCCGGTGATGACCAGCGCAATCGCGGGCGCAACCGCAATCAGAACAGCCCCAACCGGAACCAGAACCGGGACTCGCAGGGCGGCCGCGACAACAACAACCAGCGCGACAACCGGGACGGCCAGGGCAACCAGGGTGGTCAGAACAACCGGGATCAGCGCAACAACCGCGACGACGACGGTGACGGAGACGGCAGCGGCCGCGGCCGGCGGGGACGCCGGTTCCGGGAACGTCGCCGCGGGCGTGACCGTGACTCGTCGGGCGGTGCGGAACCCCAGGTCTCCGAGGACGATGTGCTGCAGCCCGTCGCCGGCATCCTCGACGTGCTCGACAACTACGCATTCGTGCGTACTTCGGGCTATCTCGCGGGTGCGAACGACGTGTACGTATCGATGAACATGGTCCGGAAGAACGGCCTGCGCCGGGGTGACGCCATTACCGGTGCGGTCAAGGTGCCCCGCGAGGGCGAGCAGCCCAACCAGCGCCAGAAGTTCAACCCGCTCGTCCGGTTGGACTCGGTGAACGGCACCGACATCGACACCGCGAAGAAGCGCCCCGAGTTCGGCAAACTGACGCCGCTGTACCCTAATCAGCGGCTGCGTCTGGAGACCACCCCCGAGCGGCTCGACACCCGGGTCATCGACCTGATAATGCCCATCGGCAAGGGACAACGTGCGCTGATCGTGTCGCCGCCGAAGGCAGGCAAGACGACGATTCTGCAGGACGTCGCGAACGCGATCACCATCAACAACCCGGAATGCCATCTGATGGTGGTGCTCGTCGACGAGCGTCCCGAAGAGGTCACCGACATGCAGCGCTCGGTGAAGGGCGAGGTCATCGCGTCGACGTTCGACCGTCCGCCGTCAGATCACACGTCGGTCGCCGAACTCGCGATCGAGCGTGCCAAGCGGCTGGTGGAGAACGGCAAAGACGTGGTGGTGCTGCTCGACTCGATCACCCGACTCGGGCGCGCCTACAACAACGCATCCCCGGCATCGGGTCGCATCCTCTCCGGCGGTGTCGACTCGACCGCGCTCTATCCGCCGAAGCGGTTCCTCGGCGCGGCACGCAACATCGAGCACGGCGGATCGCTGACGATCATCGCGACGGCGATGGTCGAGACCGGCTCCACGGGCGACACGGTCATCTTCGAGGAGTTCAAGGGAACCGGCAATGCCGAGCTGAAGCTCGATCGTAAGATCGCCGAACGCCGAGTCTTCCCCGCGGTCGACGTGAACCCGTCCGGTACTCGCAAGGACGAACTCCTGCTGTCGCCGGAGGAGTTCCAGATCGTGCACAAGCTGCGCCGTGTGCTGTCGGGTCTGGACTCCCAGCAGGCCATCGACCTGTTGATCAGCCAGCTGAAGAAGACCAAGTCGAACGTGGAGTTCCTGATGCAGGTCCAGAAGACCGCGCCGGGAGCGATGAACGACGACTAGTCCCACCCGTCGGCGCGAGGGATCACCACAGCTGCCGGTTGACGCGATCGAAGCGTCAACCGGCAGCTGTGTCGTCTAGCCCGTCAGTAGACGTCGCGCACGTAGCGCTTGGTGCGCCGCAGTTCGTCCACGACGCCGTGGGCTGCGGTCGTCGACAGCCCGCCGTGCTCGGCGATGATGTCGAGCAACGCGGTATCGACATCGGGGGCCATCCGGGTCGCGTCTCCACAGACGTATATGTGCGCCCCTTCCGACAGCCACGCGTAGAGCGCCGCGCCCTGTTCCCGCATCCGGTCCTGAACGTAGATCTTGTGCTCCTGATCACGGGAGAAAGCCAGGTCGACGCGGCTCAGCAGGCCGTCGGCGACGAAGCCCTCGATCTCGTCGGCGTAGATGTGATCGTGTTCGCGGTGTCTGTCGCCGAAGAACAGCCAGTTGCCACCGCTGGCCCGGCGGGCCGCACGTTCGTGCAGGAATGCGCGGAACGGCGCGATACCGGTGCCCGGGCCGATCATGATGGCCTTGATGTCATCGGGTGGCAGACGGAAGGCGCGGTTGGCCGAAACGAACACGTCGACCTCGGTGCCCGCCGGTCGGCGGTCGGCGACGAAGGTCGAGCATGTGCCGCCGCGGCGTCGGTCGGCTCCGTCATGACGCACAGTGGCCATCGTCAGGTGGACGGTCGAGCCATGCACCAGCGGACTCGACGAGATCGAGTACTGCCGGTGCACGAGTGGACGCAATTGGGCGATCAGTTCCTCGGGGGCGATGACCACCGAGCGGTCGACCTCGAGCAGATCGAGGACGTCTTTGCCGGCCAGCCAGGCATCGCGGGCATCCCGGGCGACGTCGTCGGCGACAAGGCTGTTCAGCTCGGGGTTGCCGGTCCGGCACGCGATCAGTCGCAGCAGATCTTCCGGCGCGGTGCAGACCTCGTATCCATGGGTCAGTGCTTCGCAGAGCGCTCGGGTGGTGCGGCGATCGGCGACGGGGGTGTCGGGTGCGACGCCCAACCGATCGATGATCCGGGCGACCACGTCCGGGTCGTTCACCGGCCAGACGTTGATGCCATCACCGGGCTGATACTCGATCCCGCTGTCACCGAGCGAGAGCACGATGTGGCGGACCTCCTTGTCCGAACCCGGACCGGACAGCACGGTGTTCGCCACCACCGTCGCCCGATAGGGGTTCTTCCTCGACCACTTCGACCTCACACGCGTCGGTACGTGGCGGGAGCTCGATTCGCGCAGCACCGGGGGAGAAGAACTGTCGAGCGGCATGGGATCCTCGCGGGTTGGCCCGTTCGTCGCGGGCGGTGTGCGATGCCCGGAAGGCATCGTGAGTTAGGTATGCCTAAGCACGGTAGTTCATATGGCGTGCGGGAATGAACGCGGTGGGGGTCGCGTTGGTGCCGAAGGATCGCGCGATGACCGCGTGGATCGTGCAGTGGTGTTGGGTCCGGAACGGATTTCTTCGCTGCGGGATCCGCGTGGCATACTGAGCGGTCGAGTCCGGTTCCGGTTCACACCGTCGATCCCCGACGGTGACCCGGCGACCACAGAAAGGGACAACCAGATGAAGCAGGGAATCCATCCCGAGTACGCGACGACCACAGTCGTCTGCGGTTGCGGCAACACCTTCGAGACCCGCAGCACCGCGGACAACGGACGTATCAACGTCGAGGTCTGCTCGCAGTGCCACCCGTTCTACACCGGTAAGCAGAAGATCCTCGACACCGGCGGCCGTGTTGCCCGCTTCGAGAAGCGCTACGGCAAGCGGACCAAGAACGCCGACGCCAAGTAGCTGTACCGACGACGCCCACCGCGCGCGTGCGATGCACGCCGGGTGGGCGTCGTTGTCATTTCGGCGATCGATGTCGCCGTTTCTCGATTCAGATTCGATCTCAGGGAGAAGTGAGGTCCCGTGACCACGCAGAGTCCGTCGGCGATCGACGACATCCTCGCCGAACATGCGGGCCTGGAGGCGCAACTCGCCGACCCGTCATTGCATGACGATCCCACCGCTGCCCGCCGGGTCGGGAAACGGTTCGCCGAGCTCGCGCCGATCATGGCGACCTATCGTCGGCTCGAGGCAGCCCGCGACGACCTCACCGCCGCGCGGGAACTCGCCGCCGACGACGCCTCCTTCGCCGAGGAGCTGCCGGCGCTGGAGGCGAGCGTCGCCGAGCTGGACGCCACGCTCACCGACCTGCTCGCCCCCCGCGACCCGCATGACGGTGACGACGTGGTGCTCGAGATCAAGTCGGGCGCAGGTGGTGAGGAGTCGGCGCTGTTCGCCTCCGACCTGGCACGGATGTATCTCAAGTACTGCGAGCGACGGGGCTACAAGGTACAGGTCCTCGGGGTCACCGAGAGTGATCTGGGTGGTTACAAAGAGGCGACCATCTCCATCAAGGCCAAAGAGCAGCTGCGCGACGGAGTCTGGTCTCGTCTGAAGTTCGAGGGTGGCGTGCACCGCGTCCAGCGGGTCCCGGTCACCGAGTCCCAGGGACGAATCCACACCTCGGCCGCAGGTGTGCTCATCTACCCTGAGCCCGAAGAGGTCGAACAGGTCCAGATCGACGAGAACGATCTGCGCGTCGACGTCTACCGGTCTTCGGGTAAAGGCGGCCAGGGCGTCAACACCACCGACTCCGCGGTCCGGCTCACCCATCTGCCGACCGGCATCGTGGTGACCTGTCAGAACGAGCGATCCCAGCTGCAGAACAAGGCGCGTGCGATGCAGGTGCTCGCTGCTCGGCTGCAGCTCGCCGCCGAAGAGGAGGCCGAGGCCGCCGCAGCCGAGGGACGCGCCGCGCAGATCCGGACGGTGGACCGTTCCGAGCGCATCCGCACCTACAACTTTCCGGAGAACCGCATCTCCGATCACCGGATCGGTTACAAGGCCAACAATCTCGATGCGGTGCTCGGAGGCGACATGGATGCGTTGCTCGATGCGCTGATCGCCGCCGACCGTCAGGCGCGACTCGAGGCCGAGTGAGTCGATGAGTCAACCGGATGGCGGGTCGGTCGGCGCTCGCCCGGTGGCGGCCGAACTCCGATGGGCGGCACAGCGTCTGGCCGAAGCCGGGGTGGACAGCCCCCGCGCCGACGCCGAGTGGTTGCTGTGCGATGCACTGGGGTGTGACCGCGGGCGCCTGCTGCTCGTCGATGCCGTGTCCGACAACGCCCGGGCCCGATTCCACCACGCCGTTGCGCAGCGCGCGGAGCGAATCCCGTTGCAGCACATCACTGGTACTGCAGCCTTCGGGCCTGTCGATCTCTCCGTGGGGCCGGGCGTCTTCACTCCGCGGCCAGAAACCGAGTTCCTGGCCGATTGGGCGGCCCGCGCGCTGGCGGACACCGCCGGGACGCAACTGGTGGACCTGTGCAGCGGTAGCGGTGCGCTGGCGATCGCGGTGGCGACGCTGGTGCCGAGTGTGCGGGTGACCGCCGTCGAGTATTCGCCACGCGCGCTGCACTGGTTGCGGCGCAACGTCGATGCGGCCGCCGCCGACATCGCCGCGCGGATCTCGGTGTGCTGCGCCGATGTCACAGATGCCGAACAGATGCTCGAGCTCATCGCCCCGGCCGGCGTCGACGTCGTGGTGGCCAATCCGCCCTATGTGCCGGACGGTCACACGATCGCGCCGGAGGTGGCCCACGATCCACCCGAGGCGGTCTTCGCCGGACCCGACGGCATGACGGTGATCGAACCGATGGTGCCGATCGTTGCCGATCTGCTGCGACCCGGCGGATATGTCGGGATCGAGCATGACGACACCACATCGGTGTCGGTGCTGACCGCGCTGGAGTCGACCGGGCAGTTCGTCGATGTGCGCGCACATGCCGACCTCGCCGGTCGTCTGCGCTTCGCGACGGGACGGCGGGCCGACGGTCGCACCCCGCAGGCCCGTGGGAAGATGGCCGGGTGAGCACGGTATTCGATTGCGGTGAACCGGACACCAGGGCGGCGGGCATCCGCGCGGCCGTCGGCGCGGCGAAAGCCGGTCGGCTGGTGGTGCTGCCGACCGACACCCTTTACGGGATCGGTTGCGATGCATTCGACTCCGACGCGGTCGCGTCGCTGCTGGCTGCCAAGGGGCGTGGGCGCGACATGCCGGTCCCGGTTCTGGTCGGATCGTGGCACACGATCGACGGCCTGGTGCTGTCGGTGTCGACCGCCGCGCGTGACCTCGTGGAGGCATTCTGGCCGGGTGGCCTGAGTCTGGTGGTGGCGCAGGCGCCGTCGCTGGCCTGGGACCTCGGTGACACCGACGGCACGGTGATGCTCCGGATGCCGCTGCATCCGGTGGCGATCGACCTGCTCCGCGAGGTCGGCCCGATGGCCGTTTCGAGTGCCAACGTCTCCGGGCGTTCACCGGCCACCACGGCCGACGAGGCGCGCGAGCAACTCGGCGAGGCCGTCTCGATCTACCTCGACGGCGGGCCGGCGGCCGCGGCGCAGGCATCGACCATCGTCGACCTTTCCGGCGCCACCCCGCGGATTCTGCGGGAGGGTGCAGTGCCCACGCAGGCCATCGCCGAGGTGCTCGACCTCGACGCCGATGTGCTGACCGCGCACTGATCCATGGCGGGTTCGCTCTCCGATCCGCAGGTCGCGGATCTGCTGGAACGTGAGACCCGGCGTCGCGATTCGACGCTGCAGCTGCTCGCCGGGGAGACGCCGGCGAGTCCCGCGGTGCGCGCGGCGCTCACCTCCGACCTCGGCGCCAAGTATGCCGAGGGGTACCCGGGCGCGCGGTATCACGGCGGGTGTTCGGTCGCCGATGAGGTGGAGAACCTCGCCATCGAACGCGCAGCAGCACTGTTCGGAGCCGACTACGTCAACGTCCAGCCGCTGTCGGGGAGTATTGCCGGACTGTCGGTGTACGCCGCCTTCGCGCAGCCGGGCGATCCGATTCTGGCACTCGGGTTGCGCCACGGTGGTCATCAGACGCACGGGTCCCGGGCCAACTTCTCTGGTCGCTGGTTCGCGCCGATCCACTACGGTGTGCGGCGCTCCGACGAACGGATCGACTACACCGAATTGCGTGACCTCGCGCTGCTGCACCGACCGCGGATCATCGTCGCCGGCGCTTCCTCGCACTCGCGGTCGTTCGATTTTGCCCTGCTGCGCACCATCGCCGACGAGGCCGAGGCGATCCTGTGGGTGGACGCCGCGCATCTGGCGGGTCTGGTCGCCGGCGGGGTCGTGGATTCTCCGCTACCACACGCCGACGTCGTGACCCTGTCGACGCACAAGGTGCTGCAGGGCCCCCGGGGCGGCATGATCCTCGCCCGGGACGAGCACCGTGCGGTCCTGCAGAAGGCGGTGCATCCGTTCGTGCAGGGAGGTCCCTCGATGAACTCGATCGCCGCGAAGGCGGTGTGTCTGCGCGAGTCGGGCGGCGAGGGCTTCGCGCAGTACGCCGCGGCGACGGTGACCTCCGCGCAGCGACTCGGCGAGGCACTGACCGCCGCGGGACTGCGCGTCGTCAGCGGCGGCACTGACCTGCATCTCGCCGTTGTCGACGTGTCGGAACGGGGACTCACTGGCATCGAGGCCCAACGCAGACTGGCCTCGGCCGGGATCGTGGTGGACCGGGCGGTCCTGCCATTCGACAGCCGGCCCGTGACCGAGGGGTCCGCGATCAGGTTCGGGACGCCGTGCGCCGTACTCGCGGGCCTCGGACCCGATGCGATGGGCGACGTGGCCGACTGGATGACACGCGCACTCGCGGTGGACGTCGGGGCCACCCAACACGCCGACATCCGCCACGAAATCCAGCTCCGGCTCGGCGGGTAGCGTGAAGACGGTGTTCGATACCGTCGCCGGCCTCCCCGGACTGTCGCCGGGCGCCCCGGGGGTCGGCGTCCAGGTGATGGCTTCGTCGGTGGTCGACACCGGTGGTGCCGGTGTGCCGTTGCGTGAGCTGGCGCTCGTCGCGTTGACGGCCGCCGCGGTCACCTACCTGTTGACCTCGTTGGTGCGGGTGTTCGCGATCCGCGTCGGCGCCGTCGCGGTGCCGCGGGTCCGCGATGTCCACGTCATTCCCACGCCGCGGCTAGGTGGACTCGGGATGTTCGCCGGAGTCGTGGCGGCCATCGCGTTGGCCGCCAATCTTCCCGCACTCACGCGTGGCTTCGCCTACACCAGTGATATGAGCGCGGTGATCGTCTCCGGCACGGTGATCGTGGTGGTCGGTGTCATCGACGACCGGTGGGGCCTCGACGCCCTCACGAAATTCGCGGGCCAACTCACCGCGGCCGGCGTACTCGTGATCATGGGCGTCAGTTGGTATCTGCTCTACGTCCCGTTCGCCGACATCGGCACAGTGGTCCTCGACCCGCTGCAGGCCGGCCTGCTCACCGTCGCCATCACGGTCGCGACCATCAACGCGGTCAACTTCATCGACGGTCTGGACGGCTTGGCAGCCGGCCTCGGACTCATCGCCGCGTCGGCCATCGCCATGTTCTCCCTCGGACTGCTCAACGATCAGGGCGGCGATGTCAGCTATTATCCGCCCGCACTGATCTCGACGGTCCTGGCCGGTGCGTGCCTGGGCTTCCTGCCGCACAACTTCTCGCCGGCACGAATCTTCATGGGCGATTCAGGGGCGATGCTCATCGGGTTGATGCTCGCGGCGGCATCGACCAGCGCGTCGGGCCGCATCGCGATGAACGCCTACGGACCGGCCGACGTGTTCACTCTGCTCTCGCCGTTGATCCTGGTCGCAGCCGTCGTGTTCGTACCGATGCTCGACATGCTGATGGCGGTGGTACGCCGCACGCGTGCCGGGGTGGGCTTCTACACACCCGACAAGATGCATCTGCACCATCGACTGCTCGAACTAGGACATTCGCAGCGCCGGGTTGCGCTGATCATCTACCTCTGGGTCGGTGTGCTGGCGTTTTCCGCCGCGGCCAGTACGCTGTTCCCGATATCGGTTGTCGCGCCGATGTTCGGCGCAGGACTGATCGTCGCGTTGCTGGCGACCATGGCGCCACGGCTGCATCGCCGGTACGCCGAGATCCGGACGCGTGGTCATGCCGAGCGTGCCGGGGCCGACGGTCCGGTCACGCCGCGAACCTGACCGCGGGTGCGATAGGAAGTACCCCAAGGTAAGGCTTTGGTAAAAAGCATGTACTATCGCCTGTAGTAGGTGGTTGCCGACGCGGCGCGCCATTTCCGGACGACGTGCCGGCGTGTTCGCCGCCCGCATCGGCCGACCCCTGCTCCGGACCGTGCATACCCCCCGGTGGGCACGGGCGCCGGTGTTGGTAGTGTCACAGAAAACCGTGAGCTTACGTCCGGTGACGAGGGTCGCCGATCGCACGCGCGTTGACCCGTGCCCACGGGCGGGGAGGAGTTGAGGAGAGGCGAATGAGCACAGCAGCCCCTGACTCGACGTCGTATTACCCCGCCGCGCCGACCGGTTTGCGTCGCCCGGCGATCATCGCCGCGGTCGTCGTCGCCGTCGTCATCGGCATCAGCATCGCCGTCGGGCACACATGGTTCGCGGTCTTCTTCGTCGCCGGAACGGTCGCGATCTTCGTGAACGCGATCCTGGTCCGGCGAGCGGTCGAGGTCGTGGCCGCGCAAGAACACCCTCGCAAGCAAGCTCTTGCCGTCAACTCAGCCGTTCGCCTCGGGGCCATCACCGTCCTCGCTCTGGTGGCGGCTTTCCTGGTCCGGCCCGATGGGCTGGGCGCGATGTTCGGACTCGCCATCGGCCAGGTCGTTCTGGTGCTCAACACGGTGATTCCGGTGATGAAAGGACTGCGTAAGCAGCTATGACCTCATTGTTCTTCCTGGCCGAGACTGCGGAACAAGAAGCAGAGAACGAAGCCGCGATCGAGGTTGGTCACCACATCCAGGTCGATTGGCTGGGGATGACCGTCAACCTCGACACGGTGATAGGCAGCAGCGTCGCCGCGGTCATCGTGGTCGCGATGGCGTTCTTCGTGCGAAACCGGATGACCTCCAAGAAGCCGAACTCGGTTCAGCTGTACTTCGAGGTCATCACCGTCCAGATGCGCAACCAGATCGAAGGTGCGATCGGGATGAAGATCGCGGGCTTCGTGCTGCCGCTGGCGGTCACCCTGTTCACCTACATTCTGGTGGCCAACTGGCTGGCGATCGTTCCCTCGCAATACGGCACCAGCACCGGGTCCACCAGCGAATGGCTCAAGCCGCCGGCCAGCGATGCCAACTTCGCGTACGCGCTCGCCATCTTCGTCTTCGTCTGGTACCACGCCGCAGGTGTCAAGCGCCGCGGCATCATCGGCCACCCGGTCAAGCTGATCAAGGGTCACGCCGTCGGTATCGCGCCGGTGAACATCATCGAGGAGATCGCCAAGCCGGTCTCGCTGTCCCTCCGACTTTTCGGCAACCTGTTCGCGGGCACCATCATGCTCGGCCTGATCGCGCTGATGCCGGTCTACGTCATGTGGGCGCCGAACGCACTGTGGAAGTCCTTCGACCTGTTCGTCGGACTGATCCAGGCCTTCATCTTCGCGCTGCTGACCGTTCTGTACTTCAGCCAGGCGATGGAACTGGACGAAGACCACCACTAGTACGACCCGGACGGCGAACGCCGACCGGAGCAAAGACCTGGCACTGAAGTGTCAGTTTCACCCGAAAGGAAAGTTCTCAATGGATCCCAATCTGATCGGTATGGGCGCGTTGATCGGCGGCGGCATCATCATGGGTGGCGGCGCGATCGGTGCCGGTATCGGTGACGGCATCGCCGGCTCGCAGCTGATCGCCGGTATCGCCCGTCAGCCGGAGGCCCAGGGACGTCTGTTCACCCCGTTCTTCATCACCGTGGGTCTGGTCGAGGCCGCATACTTCATCAACCTGGCCTTCATGGCTCTGTTCGTCTTCGCAACGCCGATCTCCGGCCAGTCCTGATCTCGGTCTGACGACCAGATCCTCCAAGGATCAAAGGGAATATCCGCACCATGAATCTCGCCGCAGAGAACTTCCTCATCCCCAATGGCACATTCTTCGTGTGTCTGCTGATCTTCGTCATCGTCTTCCTCATCATCCGGACGATGGTCGTGCCGCCAATCCTCAAGGTGCTCGACGAACGTGATGCCAGGGTCGCCAAGACCGTTGAGGACAACCGGGCGGCTGCGGCGAGCTACTCAGACGCCGAGACCGAATACCGGGCAGCGCTCAAGGACGCCCGGGGCGATGCCACCGGTATTCGGGACAAGGCCCGTGCCGACGGCAATGAGCAGTTGTCGGAGGCCAAGAAACGTGCCACCGCGGAAGCGGATTCGGTGCTGGCCGACAGCGTCGCGCAATTGAAGGCGGACGGCGACGACGCGGCCGCGACGGCACGCGCCGAGGTCGACCGTCTCTCGGCGGTACTCGCCAGCCGCGTGCTGGGCACCGAGGTGGCGCCGTCCGCTGCCGCGGCACCCGAGTCGACAGGAACGGTGAAGTAAGTGGACATCGTCATTGGAAACCTGATCGGTTTCGCGCTCATCGGCTTCCTGTTCTGGAAGTACGTGCGGCCGCCGCTGTCGCGAATGGTGGAGGCGCAGAAGGAGGCGATCAACCAGCAGGTCGTCGACAGCGCAGCTGCCGAGGAGCGCGTGGCCGACGCCCAGGCCGCACACGAACGTGCCCTCGCCGAGGCGAAGGCCGAGGCCAAGGAGATGCACGAGAACGCGCTCACCGATGCCAAGGGCATCGCCGAGGACTTCTCCGCGCAGGTCGACTCCGAGGTCAAGCGGATCAGTGAACACGGTAAGGCCCAGGTGGCTCTCAACCGGTCGAATCTGATCCGCGAGCTGCGCAGCGACCTCGGCCTGACCGCCGTGGACGGGGCCGGCAAGTTGGTCCGAGATCATCTCGCCGACCCGGGTGCCCAGTCCGACAGCATCGATCGGGTCATCGACGAGCTCGAGGCGATGGCGGCCGGCGGACCGTCCACGCAGGTCCCGCACACCGCGGATCTGATCGGGTTGCATTCGATGCGGGCGTCGAGCCGTGACGCTGCGCTCGCCGTGGCCGCCGAGTTCGACTCGGCTTCGCAGTCACTCGACTCCGCGGCGCTCACGACGGCGGCCACCGAGCTGACCGAGGTGATCCGGGTCATCGACGGCAACCCGGTGCTGCGCAAGCGGCTCACCGAGGACGAGGACAACGTCGACGGGCAGGTCGCCCTTGTGCAGAACCTGTTCGGCGGCAAGGTGTCGCAGATCGTCGTGGACATCCTGGTTGCCGCCGTCAAACAGCGGTGGTCGACCGCGGCAGACCTCACCGCGGCCTTACGCCGACAGAACGCACTGGTCGTCCTGACCGCGGCGGAGCGTGACGGATCGATCGAGCAGGTCGAGACCGAACTGTTCGCCGTCGGACGGCTGCTCGACCAGAACCCACAGTTGGCGTCGTTGTTGTCCGATCACACCCACGACGGTGCGCGTCGCGTCGAACTGCTGCGTTCGCTGGTGGGCGAGAAGGTCGGGTCGCACACCTGGTATCTGCTGTCGCATCTGATCGTGCTGCTGCACGGTCAGCCCTCCGAGGTTGCCGTCGATCACCTGGCCGAACTGGCCGCGGCCCGTCGCGGCGAATCGGTGGCGCACGTGGTGTCCGCGACCCGGCTGTCGGACGCACAGACCGCGCGTCTGTCGACCGTGCTCGGCAAGATCTACCGGCGGACCATCTCGGTGCAGACTGAGATAGATCCGGAGATCATCGGCGGCCTGCGGATCGGTGTCGGCGATGAGGTGATCGACGCCGATGTCGCGACCCGGTTGGCGAAGGCGGCCGAGAGCCTGCCGCGCTGACCTGCACCGAACCCAACCCAGCAACTGACAAACCACCAGCCGGACTGAGCAAGAAAGACGAAAACCCATGGCGGAGTTGACGATCTCACCAGACGAAATCAAGGGAGCGATCGAGCAGTATGTCTCGTCGTTCGAAGCCGATGCCTCCCGTGACGAGGTGGGCATCGTCACCGACACCTCGGACGGCATCGCTCACGTGAGCGGCCTGCCCGGCGCGATGGCCAACGAGCTGTTGCAGTTCGAGGGTGGCGTGCTCGGCGTGGCCCTGAACCTCGACGAGGACGAGATCGGTGCGGTCATCCTCGGTGACTACGAGTCACTCGAAGAAGGCCAGCAGGTCAGCCGTACCGGCGAGGTGCTCTCGGTGCCCGTCGGCGACAAGTTCCTCGGGCGCGTCGTCGACCCGCTCGGCGCCCCGATCGACGGCCTCGGTGACATCGAGGCCGACGAGCAGCGCGTGCTCGAACTCCAGGCGGCCTCTGTGCTCGAGCGCCAGCCCGTCGAGGAGTCCCTGGCCACTGGCATCAAGGCCATCGACGCCATGACCGCCATCGGCCGCGGGCAGCGTCAGCTGGTCATCGGCGACCGCAAGACCGGTAAGACCGCGGTCTGCATCGACGCGATCCTCAACCAGAAGGCCAACTGGGACTCCGGCGACCCCGACAAGCAGGTGCGCTGCATCTACGTCGCGATCGGCCAGAAGGGTTCGACCATCGCCGGCGTCAAGACCGCGCTGGAAGAGGCCGGCGCCATGGAGTACACCACCATCGTTGCCGCCCCGGCGTCGGACTCCGCGGGCTTCAAGTGGCTCGCTCCGTACACGGGTTCGGCCATCGGGCAGCACTGGATGTTCCAGGGCAAGCATGTCCTGATCGTGTTCGACGACCTGACCAAGCAGGCCGAGGCCTACCGTGCCATCTCGCTGCTGCTGCGCCGCCCGCCGGGCCGCGAGGCCTACCCGGGTGACGTCTTCTACCTGCACTCCCGTCTGCTGGAGCGTTGCGCGAAGCTCTCCGACGAGATGGGTGGCGGATCGATGACCGGTCTGCCGATCATCGAGACCAAGGCCAACGACGTCTCGGCGTTCATCCCGACCAACGTCATCTCGATCACCGACGGCCAGGTCTTCTTGGAGTCGGACCTGTTCAACAAGGGTGTTCGCCCGGCAATCAACGTCGGTACGTCGGTGTCGCGCGTGGGTGGTGCCGCACAGACCAAGGGACTGAAGAAGGTCTCCGGTTCGCTGCGTCTGGAACTGGCACAGTTCCGCGAGCTCGAAGCCTTCTCGGCCTTCGCCTCCGACCTCGACGACGCATCGAAGGCGCAGCTCGAGCGCGGTGCGCGCTGGGTCGAGATGCTCAAGCAGGACCAGTACAGCCCCTTCTCGGTGGAGGACGAGATCGTCTCGATCTACCTCTGCGGTGAAGGCCACTACGACTCGGTGCCCGTCGACGACGTGCGTAACTTTGAGACGCAGCTGCTCAGCCACCTGCACCATGAGGCCAAGGGCGTCTACGACTCGATCGCAGGCGGCAAGGCTCTCTCCGACGATCAGGCCGAGGCGCTGGTCGACGAGACCAACAAGTTCAAGAACAGCTACCTCACCCACGACGGCAAGCGGGTCGTGAACGAGGCCGAGGCCAAGGCGATGGACTCGGAGAACGTCGAACACGAGCAGATCACGGTCCGCAAGTCGTGATCGCGTCGTCCGACATTCGTCCGCAGGAAGGGGTGAGAGCTCATGGCCAGCATTCGTGAGCTGCGCTCGCGCATCCGGTCGGTGAACTCGACGAAGAAGATCACCAAGGCCCAGGAGCTGATCGCGACCTCGCGCATCACCAAGGCGCAGGCGCGCGTGGCGGCGGCCAAGCCGTATGCACACGAGATGACCGAGGTGCTCTCGGAACTCGCGAGCAATGCGGGGTCGCTCGACCACCCATTGCTCGTCGAGCGCGAGCAGCCCAAACGCGCCGGCATCCTGGTCGTCACGAGCGACCGGGGCATGTGCGGCGGATACAACGCGAACGTGCTGCGTGCGGCCCGTGAACTGATGGCGCTGGTCCGCGACGAGGGCAAGGAGCCGGTGCTGTTCGTGATGGGGCAGAAGGGCGTCGGCTTCTTCAGCTTCCGCGGCACCGACATCGCCGACTCGTGGACCGGATTCTCCCAGTCGCCCGACTACAACGACGCGGCCACCGCCACCGGCTTCCTGGTGGACCTGTTCCTGGCCGGCTCCGGCGAGCAGGTGGAGCGGCCCGACGGCGAGGGCTCCCTCGAGGGGGTCGACGAGCTGCACCTGGTGTACACCCGGTTCGTCTCGATGTTGACGCAGGCACCCGAGGTGCGCCGGGTGGCGCCGCTGGTGGTGTCGGAGGCGGAGGTGGATCAGGACGCCGAGATCCACAAGCCGTCGCGTAACTACTCGTTCGAGCCGGCTCCGGAGGCGCTGCTCGACGCGTTGTTGCCCAAGTATGTGGCGACGCGAGTGTATGCGGCGCTGCTGGATTCAGCGGCGTCCGAGTCGGCGGCGCGACGCACCGCCATGAAGGCGGCCACCGACAACGCCGAGGAACTGGCCACGTCGCTGTCCCGTGAGGCCAACCAGCTCCGCCAGGCGCAGATCACCCAGGAGATCAGCGAGATCGTCGGCGGCTCCAGCGCTCTGGCCAACTGACCTATCGACCCAAAGAGGAAGTGACCCAACGACAATGACTGCAGCAGTAACCTCCCCCACGGGGGCCGAGACGGGATCGGCCGACGGCCGGGTCGTCCGCATCATCGGCCCCGTCGTCGACGTCGAGTTCCCGCGCGGCTCGATCCCAGATCTGTTCAACGCCCTGCACGCCGAGATCAAGCTCGAAGCGGTGGCCAAGACGCTGACCCTCGAGGTTGCCCAGCACCTCGGTGACAACCTGGTCCGCACCATCTCCATGCAGCCGACCGACGGTCTGGTTCGTGGGGCCGCGGTCAGCGACACCGGCAAGTCGATCGTCGTGCCGGTCGGCGATGTCGTGAAGGGTCACGTCTTCAACGCGCTCGGCGATTGCCTCGACACCCCCGGCCTCGGCCGCGACGGCGAGCAGTGGAGCATCCACCGCAAGCCCCCGGCATTCGACGAGCTCGAGGGCAAGACCGAGATCCTCGAGACCGGCATCAAGGTCATCGACCTGCTGACCCCGTACGTCAAGGGTGGCAAGATCGGCCTGTTCGGCGGCGCGGGCGTGGGTAAGACGGTGCTCATCCAGGAGATGATCACCCGTATCGCACGTGAGTTCTCCGGCACCTCGGTGTTCGCCGGTGTCGGCGAGCGCACCCGTGAAGGCACCGACCTCCACCTCGAGATGGAGGAGATGGGCGTTCTGCAGGACACCGCACTGGTGTTCGGGCAGATGGATGAGCCGCCGGGCACTCGTATGCGCGTGGCGCTGTCGGCGCTGACCATGGCGGAATACTTCCGCGATGTGAAGCACCAGGACGTGCTGCTGTTCATCGACAACATCTTCCGGTTCACCCAGGCCGGTTCGGAGGTCTCCACCCTGCTCGGCCGTATGCCGTCTGCGGTGGGCTACCAGCCGACTCTGGCCGACGAGATGGGTGAATTGCAGGAGCGGATCACCTCGACCAAGGGTCGTTCGATCACCTCGCTGCAGGCCATCTACGTTCCTGCCGACGACTACACCGACCCGGCGCCGGCGACCACCTTCGCCCACCTCGATGCAACCACCGAGCTCTCGCGTCCGATCTCGCAGCTGGGTATCTACCCGGCCGTGGACCCGCTGACCTCGACCTCCCGCATCCTGGAGGCCTCGATCGTCGGTGACGAGCACTTCCGCGTCGCCAACGAGGTCAAGCGAATCCTGCAGAAGTACAAGGAACTGCAGGACATCATCGCCATCCTCGGTATGGACGAGCTCTCCGAAGAGGACAAGGTCACGGTGCAGCGTGCTCGCCGTATCCAGAAGTTCCTCGGCCAGAACTTCCTCGTCGCCGAGAAGTTCACCGGCCAGAAGGGCTCGGTCGTTCCGCTCGCCGACACCATCGAGGCATTCGATCGGGTCTGCAAGGGTGAGTTCGACCACCTGCCCGAGCAGGCGTTCAACAGCTGCGGTGGCCTCGACGACGTGGAGGCAGCCGCCGCCAAGATCAGCGGAAAGTAGCGAACCACCATGGCAGAGAAGTCCTTTCACGTCGAGGTCGTCGCCGCTGACGACAGGCTCTACTCGGGTGAGGCGACCTTCGTGATCGCGCAGACCACTTCTGGTGAGCTCGGTGTGATGGCGAACCACGAGCCGCTGTTGGGCCAGTTGGTGGCCGGCGGTTTCGTGGTGGTCGTCGAGGAGGGCGGCAACCGTCGCACGCTCGCCGTCCAGGGTGGATTCCTGTCGGTCACGGGCGAGGCGGTGACCATCCTCGCCGAGTCGGCGCAGTGGGCCGACGGCATCGATGCCGCTGCCGAGCGCGCGGCCATGGAAGCTGCCGACCCCGGCTCCGACGAGTACAACCGCGCGCATTCCCGGTTGGTCGCGGCCGAACACACCGCCAAGTAGACAGCTCGGCTCAACGGCCGGTCACCGCCAGTTGGCGGTGACCGGCCGTTGTCGTCTTTCCGGATCCGTCTGGCATGCTGGAGGAGGAAAAGACCGCTCGAGTCGCTCGACTCGTTGCCGGTGCGTGACAGCCCGCGCTCTGGCCTCAGCCCCACGTCGGTCGTTTTCGGAGGTTCGCCTGGTGTCGTTGGTAGCGATCTTGCTCGGTGTCCTACTGGTCGCCGCCTTGATCGTGTGTGGCCTGTTGGCGTACCGATTGAGTCAGCTGCGTCGAATGGGCACGCCCGTACTGTTGCGCCCGATCCCGGCCGCCGACGACGAGGGGTGGCGTCACGGCACCGTTCATTACAGTGACGACGCCTTGCGGTATTTCCGGCTCACCGCGCTGCGGCCCGGCCCCACCCGCACGCTGGTGCGGCAATCGATCGAGATCACCGGACGGCGCCGGCCATTCGGTAGTGAGTCCGACATCTTGGAGGGCATGGTGATCGTGGAGTTGGCCGCCGGCGCGGACGCCCACGGTGGAGCCTACGAACTGGCGATGGCGCCCGGGGCGGTTACTGCATTCCAGTCCTGGCTGGAGTCGCGGCAGAACGAGCGGTCCCAGCGACGCCGTACCGCGTGAGCGACCTACGCGACGCGGGGCACTAGATTCAGACCATGGCTGTTCATCTCACCCGCATCTACACACGCACCGGCGACGACGGCACGACTGGTCTCAGCGATTTCTCCCGGGTGGCCAAGACCGACCTGCGAGTCGGCGCGTATGCCGACTGCGATGAGGCCAATGCGGTCATCGGGATGGCGCTGGCTCTGGCCGACCAGGTCCCCGACGAGATCGCCACCGTGCTGGCGACAGTTCAGAACGATCTCTTCGACGCGGGAGCCGACCTGTCGACACCGGTGATCGAGAATCCGCAGTATCCGCCGCTGCGGATCGAACAGAGCTACATCGACGCGCTGGAGAGCTGGTGCGATGAATTCGGTGAGGGGCTGCCCTCGCTGGATTCCTTCATTCTTCCCGGGGGCACGCGACTGAGCGCCCTGCTGCACCATGCGCGAACCGTCGCCCGCCGGGCCGAACGCTCCGCGTGGGCGGCCGTCGACGCCGAACCGGACACCACCAGCGTGCTGCCGGCCCGCTACCTGAATCGACTGTCGGACCTGCTGTTCATCCTGGCGCGCGTCGCGAATCGGCCGCCCGTCGGTGGCGGGGACGTGAAGTGGGTGCCGGGTGGGGATCGTGCGCGGCCCGGGGCGGGTCAGCGGGGCGGCGGTCCGAGCGGAACGAGCGCCGACGAAGGCTAAGGTGGCACCGTGAGTGATCGTTTTCTGGTGTCCGGTGGCGCCCGCCTGTCCGGCGAGGTCTCCGTCGGCGGGGCCAAGAACAGTGTGCTGAAACTGATGGCCGCCTCGTTGCTGGCCGAGGGCACCACCACACTGACGAATTCACCCGAGATTGCCGACGTGCCGCTGATGGCCGACGTGTTGCGGGGGCTCGGTGCGGTGGTGTCGATCGACGGCGACACCGTGGTGATCGATGCGCCTGCCGAACCGAAGTTCCACGCCGATTTCGATGCGGTCAAGCAGTTCCGCGCCTCGGTCTGTGTGCTCGGTCCGCTGATGGCACGATGCCACCGTGCGGTGGTCGCCCTGCCCGGCGGCGACGCCATCGGCTCTCGGCCGTTGGACATGCATCAGGCGGGTCTGCGCGCACTCGGGGCGCACAGCTCCATCGAACACGGCTGTGTGGTGGCCGAAGCGGACACCCTGGTCGGTGCGCCGGTGGCACTGGAGTTCCCATCGGTGGGTGCCACGGAGAACATCCTGATGGCAGCGGTGCTCGCCGAGGGGGTGACCGTCATCGACAACGCTGCGCGCGAGCCGGAGATCGTCGACCTGTGCGTGATGCTGCAGCAGATGGGCGCGCGGATCGACGGAGCCGGCACGTCGACGCTGACCGTGACCGGCGTGGACCGACTCCACCCGACCACCCACCGGGTCGTCGGAGATCGCATCGTCGGTGCGACATGGGGAATCGCCGCGGCGATGACACGCGGCGACGTCACCGTGCGCGGTGTTTCGCCCGACCACCTGCAGCTGGTCCTCACCAAGCTGCGCGACGCCGGGGCCATGGTGGACACGTTCGACGACGGATTCCGGGTGCGCCAGGATCGTCGCCCGACCGCGGTGAACGTGTCGACACTGCCGTTTCCCGGATTCCCGACCGACCTGCAGCCGATGGCGATAGGTATGGCCGCGATTGCCGACGGGATGTCGGTGATCACCGAGAATGTGTTCGAGGCGCGCTTCCGCTTCGTCGAGGAGATGGTGCGACTCGGTGCCGATGCACGCACCGATGGACATCATGCGGTGCTCCGCGGCATCGAGCGATTGTCCAGCGCCCCGGTGTGGTGTTCGGACATCCGGGCCGGTGCGGGTCTGGTACTGGCCGGGCTGGTCGCCGACGGGGTGACCGAGGTGCACGACGTCGAGCACATCGACCGCGGATATCCGCACTTTGTGGAGAACCTGCGCAACCTCGGCGGAGAGATCGAGCGAGTGGGCGAGTGAGGTGACCGCCGACCACGGTCACCGACCGGGCGCCGCGAACGCCCCGTCCCCGCATGCCGCCGATGTGGACATCGCCGCGTGGTCCACCAGGTTCGACCTGCTGTCCGATCCACACCGGCTGGAGATCCTGATCGTGCTGCATCGGCGGCCGGGCATCATCGTGGGCGATCTGGCCGCGGCGGTGGGCCGGACCGAAACGGCTGTCTCGCAGGCTTTGCGGGTGCTTCGACACCAGGGGTGGGTCAGCTCCACCCGGCAGGGCCGTTCGGTGAGCTACCGGCTCGACGACGAAACCGTCCATCAATTGCTGCATTGGATGGGTGCCGGTCACTCGTAGTGCAGGACCCCACCTGACCGATCGGCCAGTCTGTCCACTTAAACATCTGAATAAGTGGACAGATGACGGTGGTGTGCTTACGGTTCGACCATGTTCCCGACGACCTCTTCGTCCACCACGGTGGCGATGCACATGAGTGATGGCATCATCGACGCGCCGACGTCAGCCGTATTTGCGGTGATCGCGGTGGTCGGCCTCGCGCTGTGTGCTTGGCGCGCTCGCGCCGACCTCGATGAGAAGACGGTACCGATGGCAGGTCTGGTCGCCGCGTTCATCTTCGCGGTCCAGATGATCAACTTCCCGATCCTGCCCGGGGTGAGCGGTCATCTGCTTGGTGGGGCGTTGGCCGCGATCCTGGTGGGGCCGTTCACCGGAGCCTTGTGTATCGCCATCGTGCTGATCGTGCAGGCGTTGCTGTTCGCCGATGGCGGGGTCACGGCGCTGGGCGCCAACATCACGAACATGGCGCTGATCTCCACCGTCGTCGGCTACGCGGTGGCAGTCGGGATGATGCGATTGATCGCGCGCCGAACCTGGACGGTCGGTCGTCTGGGAGTGGTGGCCTTTGTCGCCGCCCTGTGTGGAACGCTCGCGGCCGCAACCGGATTCATCGTCGAATACGAGATCGGGGGCGCTGCGACGCAGTCGCTGACCGCTGTGGCCGGCTACATGTGGGGTACGCACGCCCTCATCGGTGTGGGGGAGGGGCTGATCACCGCCGTCACCGTGATGGCAGTCGCCCGCACCCGCCCCGACCTCGTGTACCTCCTGCGGTCCCGACCGCAGACGGTGGCCGCGGACACCACCAGGACGGGAGCGCACGCATGACCACGTCCAACCGCGCACACCGCTTGGGTCGCCGGGCATTCCTGGTGGTCTTTGGCTTGGCGGCGCTCGTCATCGCCGGTGTCGTGTCGTATGCGGCCAGTGCCTCGCCGGACGGGCTCGACTCCACGACATTGCGCGGATGCGAGACGATCGTGGTGAACGGAACCGAGAATCTGACCGGCGACTGTATCGCGCAGCACGCCACCGAACACGCGCTGGCATCATCGCCCCTCGCCGACTACTCGGTCGGTGGAATCGGGTACTCCAACGGCGTCGCAGGCGTCATCGGCGTGCTGGTGACCCTCACCGTTGCGGTTGCCGTGTTCTGGCTGATCGCTCGACGCCGGGCCGACGGTCGCACCGCGACCCGTGGCGTCAGCCGACGCTGAACCGAAGTCAGCACGATGGGCGCCGGCCACGCACACCCGCTGTACCGATCCGCAACATCGGTGGTACATCGGGCACCTGCCGAGGCCAAGTTGGCGGCGTTGGTGGTGTTCGTCTTTGCCGTGGTGGCCACGCCCCGCGAAGTGTTCTGGCCCTACGTGCTCTACGCAGCGATACTGCTGACGATCTGGCGGTTCGCAACGATCCCGCTGAGATGGATTCTGCCGCGCATGCTCATCGAGGCGCCGTTCGTCGTGCTCGCAGTGCTGCTGCCGTTCTCCGAGGGCGGTGAGCGCGTGCACGTCGCGGGTATGTCGCTGTCGGTGGCCGGGCTCTACGCGGCGTGGGGGATTGTCATCAAGGGCACGCTCGGGGTGGCGGCTTCGCTGACGTTCGCGGCGACCACCCCGGCCAGTGCGCTGCCGGTGGCGCTGACGCGCCTCGGCATGCCTGCCACCGTGACGCCGGTGATCGTCATGATGTTGCGGTACGCGGATCTGTTGTCGGCGGAGATCCGCAGGATGCACATCGCTCGGTTGGCGCGCGGTGACTCACCGCGCACTCTGCATCGGGCCGGCGCGATCGCACAGGGTATCGGTGCGCTGTTCCTGCGGTCCTACGAACGTGGCGAACGTGTGCATCTCGCGATGATGTCGCGCGGTTTCAGCGGCGCCATTCCGGAGATGCCCGGCGTCGCCGGGTCGGCGCGTGCCAGCGCGCGTCAGTGGCTCGCGGTGACCACGCCCGCGACCATCGCTGTGATTATCGCCGTGATCTCATGGGGAGCAACATGATACGTCGGAAGTCCACTGCTGGTTCGGAGCCGCTCCCGTCGACCGGTGTGGCGGTCGAGGTCAGCGGCGTCCGATACACCTATCCCGATGGGCATCGGGCTCTGGACGGAGTCGACCTGCGAATCCGCGCAGGCGAGCGGGTCGCTCTGCTCGGGCCGAACGGCGCAGGGAAGACGACCCTGATGCTGCACCTCAACGGGGTGTTGACGCCGACCGAAGGTGTCGTGTCCATCCACGGGCGGATCGTCGACAAGAAATCGGTGCGCGAGGTCCGGCGGCAGGTGGGCGTGGTGTTCCAGGATCCGGACGATCAGCTCTTCATGCCGACCCTCGCCGAGGACGTGGCCTTCGGACCCGCCAATTTCGGCGTCGAGGGGCAGGCGCTGGCCGAACGTGTCGAGGAGGCGCTGGCCGCGGTCGGGATGAGCGAGCAGGCGGGGCGCAGTCCCCATCACCTCTCCGGGGGACAGCGTCGTCGCGGGGCGCTGGCATCGGTGCTGGCATGCCGGCCCGATGTACTGGTCCTCGATGAGCCGTCGGCAAACCTCGATCCCGTCGCGCGCCGCGAACTCGCCGAGACGCTGATCGGACTGGACACGACGATGATCGTGGTGACTCACGACCTGCCCTACGCCGCGCAGCTCTGTGACCGGGCGGTGATCGTCGACGATGGGCGTGTCGTCGCCGATGGCGCCATCCTCGATGTACTGGCCGACGCGGAGACGTTGGCGCGGCACCGTCTCGAGTTGCCCTGGGGATTCGACGTGGTCACCATGCGCGCCCTGTCCAAACGGACAGGGCGCCGGGTGCCGACCGGATAGCACTCCGGCGCCAAGGGCGAGTTTGGACTCCGAGATCTGTTGTCCGCCAGTGTGACGCGCGTAACGTCGCCGGTGTTCACCACCGATGCCGATATCGCGCAGCGCGCGCAGGAGGACAGTCACCATGCAGGTCGACGAGCTACTCAAACCATTCCCCATCAAAGAGTTCCACCCCTTCCCGCGGGCGATGATGGGTCCCGGCGCCCACGAGATGATCGGCCCCGAGGCGCTGAAGCTGGGCTTCAAGCGCACCCTGGTGATGACCACCGGACTGCGGGGCAGCGACACCGTCCACAAGATCGTTGAGTCATGCAAGTACCACGGACTGGAAGTGGTGCTGTTCGATCAGGTGGAGTCCAATCCGAAGGACTACAACGTGATGGATGCGGTGTCGCTCTACAACTCCGAGCAGTGTGACTCCTTCATCTCGATCGGTGGTGGATCGGCCCATGACGCGTGTAAGGGAGCGCGCATCTCGGTGGCGCACGACGGACGAAACATCAACGAGTTCGAAGGCTTCAACAAGAGCGAGAACCCGAAGAACCCGCCGCATATCGCGGTGTCCACGACGGCGGGCACGGGATCGGAGACCTCCTGGGCCTACGTCATCACCGACACCACCACCGACCCGGACAAGCCGCACAAGTATGTGGCGTTCGACGACGCGTCGGTGACCACCCTCGCGATCGACGATCCGGTGCTTTACTACGACTGCCCGGTCGCGTTCACCGCACAGTGCGGGTTCGACGTGCTCGCGCACGCCTCCGAACCGTATGTCTCGCGGTTGAACTTCCCGCCGTCGATGGGTAATGCACTGCATGCGGTGCGATTGACCGCACGACACCTGCGTGAGGCCACGTGGAACCCCACCGAACTCGCCGGCCGCGAGGGCATGATGTACGCGCAGTACATCGCGGCGCAGGCCTTCAATTCGGGCGGCCTGGGCATCATCCACTCGATCAGCCACGCGGTGTCGGCCTTCTACGACACCCACCACGGACTCAACAATGCGATCGCGCTGCCGCGTGTGTGGGCATTCAACATGCCGGTGCTCTACGAGCGTTTTGCCGATCTCGCCGAGGCGATGGGCGTCGACACGCACGGTATGACCAAGGTTCAGGCTGCTGATCAGGCGCTCAATGCGGCGATCCGGTTGCTGCGCGATGTGGGTATCCCGGAGAAGTTCACCGACGTGACGCAGGACTCGCACATCAAGAACCGGCTCGGTCAGGGCCCGACCAAGTTCTACGAGAACCGCAAGGAGATCTCGGGTGCGCCGGAGTCCATCGACGCGATCACCAACCACGTGCTCGGCGACGCCTGCACTCCGGGTAACCCGAAGGAGTGCACGTTCGAAACCGTGCGACCTGTCGTCGATCACGCCTTCAACGGCGACCTCGATGACCTGATCTCGTAGGGGCGCCACTCCTACGACGCAGACGGGTGGCGAATCCACTGCCCCCGACCAGGTTTCGCCACCCGTCTGCATTCACCACCCCAATTTCGATCACCGTGACCCGCCCACAGAACCGGAGACACCGATGTCCGTGCAGTTCGCCGACGAGCCCGACGAGTTCGGACCGACGAGCCCCGATCCCGCCCGGTCCATGAGTGGCTCGCGTGGCACCGGTGGGGAACGGCCACCCCGATCTGGGGGTGGCACGGATGACGGGGGATCCTCCCGATCTCTGAGGAGCCCGCGAACAACGAGCGGGCGTCACGAAGGGTCGCCCCCCTTCACCGACGTCGCCGACGTGATCGAGAAATTCGCCGCAGCAGGCTATCTCGCCGATCAGCGCCTCGCGACGACGGTCTTCTTGCAGAGCCGGCTGGACAAGCCGATCCTGCTCGAGGGGCCTGCGGGAGTCGGCAAGACCGAACTCGCCAAGACACTGGCAGAGGTCACCGGACGCCACCTGTTGCGCCTGCAGTGCTACGAGGGTCAGGACGAGACGACCGCGCTCTACGAATGGGATTACGGCAAGCAACTGCTCTACACACAAGTGCTGCGCGAGAAGATCAGCCAGGTCGTCGAGGATGCCGCGACACTCACCGAAGCGGTCGACCGGATCGGTGCCGAGGAAAGCGTGTTCTTCTCCGAACGCTTCCTCGCACCGCGGCCGTTGCTGGAAGCCGTGCGCTCCGAGCGGCCAGTGGTACTGCTCGTCGACGAGGTCGATCGTGCCGACGAGGCGCTCGAGGCGGTCTTGCTGGAATTGCTCGCCGAGTATCAGGTCTCCGTCCCGGAGATCGGTACCTTCGTGGCCACCCACCAGCCGATGATCGTGTTGACATCCAACAACACCCGCGATCTGTCGGCCGCGCTCAAACGCCGCTGCCTGCACCTGTCGCTGGACTACCCCGATGCCGGCCGTGAACTGGAGATCATCAAGTCCAAGGACACCGGATTGTCGGAGGCGTTGGCCGCACAGCTCGTGCAGATCGTGCGCGGGCTGCGCGAGCTGGATCTGCGCAAGGCGCCGAGCATCTCCGAGGCCATCGACTGGGCGCGGACCCTCGCGGTACTCGGTGCCGACGACCTCACCGCCGAGATCCTCTCCGACACCGCCAATGTCGTGGTCAAATACGACCGGGACCTGACTCGTGCGATCGATGCCATGCCCAGGTTGGTCGATCCGAATGCCGAAGTGCCCGAACACCTGCACGGTCATGATCACGGCCATTCGCACGGTCACGATCACGGCCACCCGCACGACCACGGGCATTCCCACGATCATGACCATTCGCCCGGGCACGAGACGAACTCGGGGCCGGCTCGGCGAGCCGCCAAAGATCTGCCCGGGCGTCATGGGCAGGACTACTACGGATCGCCGGGTGCCCGCAGCGACGCCGGTACCAAAGGCGGTGTGAGTCCGGGCCAGGGGAGCCGGTCGTTCCAGCGACGAGGCGGCACCGGCAAGCGGCCGTTCTGAGGCGAGCAGGATGGAAGGGGCGCTGCACCGGTTCGTCCGGTTGCTACGACTACACGGGATACGGATCGGTGTATCCGAGGCGATGGATGCCATGCGAGCCACCGCGACGGCGGAAGTCCTCGCCGATCGTGAGCTGCTGCGATCGGCACTAGAGGTATGTCTGATCAAGGACCGCCGTGACGAGGACACCTTCAACGAGGTATTCGACCGGTTCTTCGGCTTGCGGCCGGTGGTCGACCGCGACGACGGACATGGTCACTCGCACAGCCACGACGATCTCAGTGACACCGGCGAACTCGAGGAGTACACACTGTCCGAGGACGTCAGCGAGACTCCGCAGCAGGGACACAGTCACGGACCGCCGTCCAACATCCGGCAGTACTTCGACCCGGAGGATCTCGCCGAGCAGTACAACCTGCACCAGGAGGCCAACAAACTCGACATGGCCTCGCTGACGGACGAGATCGTGCTCTCGGCCGACGAGGTCCCGAACTCGGAGGCCGCTGCGCGGGTGCAGCTCACCGTGTCCCGCCTGCACAACCCGGGCCGTCCGGGTGATCTCGTCGCCGGTACGCCGACCGAGCTCGACACCGAACTCTCGGTTGCGCAGGAGATGGCGCTGCTCGAATGGCTCGACACCGACGAGTCTGCAAGTGGACAGCCAGATGCCGAGGAGTTGGCGGCGCTACGGCGCGCGCTGGCCGGCCTGCTCGACGGTCTGCCGGAGAAGTTGCGAGATCACCTCGAGCAATTGATGGCCACCGACCACGAACTGGAGAGCCGCGAGATCAAGGCCTCGGTGCGTGAGGTGATCCACGAGCAGGACCGGGCGAGCCTCGAGGAATCGATCCGCCGCCTGATCCGCAGTCTGCACGGAGCTCCGCGTGCCCGCCGCAAACTCGCTGCGCGGGGCACCGTCGACGGCGCTCGCACCATGCGCGCGAACCTGCGCTACGACGGGGTGCCGTTTCGTCCCGTCACGGTCGCCAAGGTCACCGATCGTCCCAGCCTGCTGGTCCTGGCCGACGTGTCATTGTCGGTGCGTGCGGCGGCCCGGTTCACCTTGCAGCTCGTACACGGGCTGCAGAGCATGGTCGCCCACGTGCGGTCCTTTGCCTTCGTCGCCGACCTCGTCGAGATCACCGACCTGTTCGCCGAGCACCCTGCCGAGGAGGCGTTGTCGCTCGTGGTCTCGGGGCTGCCCGCCGGCGGGGTGCTCGACACCGACGCCGACTCCGACTACGGACACGCGTTGGAGACCTTTCTCGAGGAGTTCGGCGGCGCGGTCAACCGCCGTACCACCGTCATCGTCCTCGGGGACGGCCGAACCAACGGCCGGGACCCCAACCTCGCGGCATTCGAGGAGATCACGCGGCGGGCTCGGGAGACGATCTGGATCACGCCCGAGCCGAGCTATTCCTGGGGTCTGGGATCGTGCGACCTACCCGCCTACGCGACGATGTGCGACCGGGTCCATGTTGTCCACGATCTGTCCGAGTTGGAGCAGGTGTCGGTCGATGCGATCGGGCCAGTACACCGGTGATCGTCCGCGTAGGATCGCGAACAGGCAACCGGCGCTGGGACGGGTGAGGTGACGTGGCAACCGAGGCGGGCGCGACGATGATCCGCACCGGTGTGCGGGTCGCGAAATTCCACACCCCGGAGATCATCATCGGGCACGGGTCGTTGGCCGAGGTGCCGCGTGCGGCCGAGGGCCTGGGTGTGCGGCGACTGATGGTCGTTTCCGACCTGCCGTTGATGGCGACCCCGTGGTATTCGGAGCTGTGTGATCGCCTGCGCTCGTCGGGGCTGCAGGTGTACTCGTTCACCGGGGTGTCGCCGAATCCGCGCGCCCCCGAGGTGTCCGCCGCGCTCGAGCACTACGAATCGGCCCGCTGTGAGGGCATCGTCGCGCTCGGCGGTGGATCGGTCATCGATGCCGCCAAAGGCGTCGCGGTACTCGCCGCGAACGGCGGACACATTCTGGAATACGAGGGCATTGATCGGGCCCGCCGTCCGTTGCCGCCGTTGGTCGCCGCGCCCACCACGGCCGGCAGCGGTTCGGATGTCTCGCAGTTCTGCATCATCAATGACGTCGACCGCCGCACCAAGGTCACCATCATCGGCCGCGGTCTGGTTCCCGACGTCTCGGTCATCGACCCGAGGGTGCTGGCGACACTTCCCCCGGAGGTCGTCGCGCAATCGGGGATGGACGCCATCACCCACTGCATCGAAGCCTATGCGTCGATCGCCCACAACCGACTCACCGACATCGCGGCCCGCTCGGCCATCGGTACGGCCTGGTCCAGCCTGGAGCGGCTGGTGGACGACCCGGGTGACGCACAGGCGGGACTGGACATGGCCTACGCCGCCCTCGAAGCCGGCATGGCGTTCACCAATGCGATCCTCGGTGCGACCCACGCGATGAGCCACCCGGTGGGTGGCCTGTGCGATGCGCCGCATGGTGCGATCAACGCGGTGCTGCTGCCGCATGTCATCAGGTTCAATGCCGAGACCGACCCGCAGCCCTATGTCGAACTGGCAGAAGCGGTGGGTGTTGCCGCCGCGTCGTCGGCCCATGCGACTGCCGAACGATTCGCGGCGCGTGTTGCAGACCTCTCCACTCGCGTCGGCCTGCCCGGATCGTTGACACCGCTCGGGGTTCGCCGCGCGGATCTGGCGGTGCTCACCGCCCACGCACTGGCCGACGCCTGCATGACCACCAATCCTCGTCAACCGACTGCAGACGACGTACGCCGGCTGTATCAGGAGGCGTTGTGACGGCCGGGCACCGCGCCCCGGCGGGACCCGGCGATCCGGTGATCGACGCGCCTCCCGACCACGACGTCGTCGGTGGTACCGACGACCGGCTGGAGTCCCTTGTCGGATTGCATTCGGTCAAGGGGTCCCACTATGCGCAGTTCCGTGGAGTGGAACAGAGGTTGTCGCGTGTCGTCGACGCTCTGGACCGGATATCGCGGGCACTTGTGCAGACCGCCGAGGGGCCCGAGAACCTGGTGCTGTCGGTGGTGCGAGCCGCCCAAGAGCATCTGGGCGCGGAGTGGGTGGTGTTCGCGCTGTGCGATGGGGAGCTCGATCGCACGGGACCACGGCATCTGATGATGACCCAGGACGGCACCATTCTCGCCTTCGAGGGCGTTCAGATGGCGCGGGCGCCGAGGCATCTGCCCGCCGACGTGCTCAACCGACTCAACGACATCCTGCGCAATCAGATGGATCGTCTGACACGTCCGGTGGTCGACGATCATCACCTGCATGTGCCGGTACATCTCGACGGCCGAGTGGTCGGCGGGTTGTCGGCATGGACGCCGTCCCACACGCCAGTGGACTCCTCGGATCTCGTCGTCATGCGGATTCTGGCCCGTCAGGCAGCTGTCGCGCTGCTGAACGCCGCGCTGCTCGAAGAGAGCCGCCATCAGCTGACCCGGGCCGAACACGCGTACGCGCAGGCTTCCGAACAGGCTCGTGATCTCGCGGCGCGCAACCTGGAACTCGAGCGCACACAGCGCGAACTGTCCGCCGCCATGCGACAACGTCTCGTGGTGGAGGAGCGCGAGCGGATCGCGCGAGAGCTGCACGACTCGGTCACCCAGTCGGTGCTGTCAGCGGGCATGCAGATCGAGGTGTGCCGGATCGATGCCGAACCGCGCACCGCGGAGCGACTCGAGGTCGCCGGACGACTTACGCGCGATGCGGTCGAGCAGCTTCGCTCGGTGATCTATGCCCTCAACCAGTCGCCGACGGTCAGCGAGTTGAGCCTCGGCGAGGTTCTCGACGGGCTGTGTTCGATGCACATGCCGGCCGACCTGGAAACCGAGGTACGTGTGGTGGGGAGACCACGAGACCTGCCCGACGAGGTTCAACACGCCATTCTTCGGATCGCCGGGGAGGCGCTGTTCAACACCGCGGTGCACGCCGAGGCGTCCGCGGCCCGCCTGACCCTCTCGTACGGCGACCGCCTGATCTCGCTGAGCGTCGACGACGACGGCGACGGGGACCCGGCGCACATGCGCAAGGTGTTGCGCGCCGCAACGCTCGGCGACCTGGCCGGGCGGCATCGCGGTCTGGCCAATATGGCCACCAGGGCAACCGAGCTCGGCGGTGGCCTGCGAATCCGGCGATCACGCCTCGGCGGTGTGCGCATCGGCGTCGAGATCCCGGTGACCGGGGCCACGGGTTCGGGGACGAGGGAGGCAACATGACAGCACCCGAGACCACGGCGGTCCGCACGATGCTGGTGGACGACCATGCCCTGCTGCGAGAGGGCATCCGATCGCTGCTCGACCGGGAGTCGTCGATCGCCGTGGTCGGCGAGGCGGACTCGTATGAGAATGCACTTGCCGAGGTGACCCGCTGTCGTCCCGACGTGGTCGTGGTCGACCTCAAGCTGACCGCCGGCACGGAGTACGAGGGCCTACGGCTGATCGGCGAGATCGCGCAGCGTCATCCCGGTGTGGCCGCACTGGTGTTGACCACATTCCTCGACGACGACCTCGTGGTCCGCGCGGTCAAGGCCGGAGCCCGCGGATACGTCGTGAAGGACGTCGACACCACCGAACTCGTGCGTGCGATCCAGGCGGTGTCGGGGGGTGGCAGCGCCTTCGATCCGCGCAGCGCCGCGATCGTGCTGCGGACGGTGTCCGGTGAGGGAGGCGTGTCGGAGGGTCTGACCGAGCGTGAGCGGGAGGTGCTGCGCCTGCTCGCCGACGGATTGTCGAACAAACGCATCGGGCAGACGCTCTACATCTCGGAGTCGACGGTCAAGTTCCACATCCGCAACATCATCCGCAAATTGGGAGTCTCCAAACGCACCGACGCCGTGTACATCGCCAGCAAACGAGGACTGATCTGATCACCGGACGTTCTGCTGCGGGGTGAGGACCATCCAGCCGCCGTGATCGTCGAAGAACTCGGCGGTCGCAGGCTCCACGAGCTCGGCCCAACGACGCAGGTGGGCTGAAGTCAATCGCAACAGATGACCGAAGTGCTCACTGGGGCGGTCTTCGTAGGGCACGGCGACAACGACGCGTCGCCGCGCCACCCGCAACGCCTCGGACAACGCACGACGAGCCGAGCGATCGTCGAGGTGTTCGAGCAGGTGGATCAACGTCACCGTGTCGACCGAGTCGGCACCGAACGGGAGCGCGGTCGCGTCGCCGACCACCGCCGACACTTCGTCGCCACGTCGGCGCGCGGCCGACCTCAGCAGCGCGGTGGCACCGGGGGAGATGTCACAGGCGTGTACCCGTCGGCCGTCGCCGGCGTACTGCAGTGCGAGGAAACCGAAACACGAACCGACCTCCAGAACGCTGTCGCCGATCACCAGAGACCGGGCCCGTAGGTGAATCGGGGCGAAAGGCGAGCGTCCGTCGGACAGTTCGACAAGAGAGTTGTCGTAGAACGCCGCCCACGCGCGGTCATCATCGGGCGCAGAGGTTCGGATCACACCCAGCGCGGCCTGCTCGAAAGCATGCCTACTGGCGAGGACCCCGTGGTTCACGAGATGAAGCAGTCCGTCCACCATCGTTGCGTCGCTGATCGACGACGCGTCCAGCCGGTGGATGATCTCGACCCGGTCGATGCCCGGACGCCAGGCAAACGGACCGCAACTGACGAAGCCGGCGGGGACACTCAGGGTGCGACGCACCGCAACGCGAGTCGGCGGCGGGTCGACACAAACGAGCGATGTCATGCCTTCACGCTATGAACGGTGTCGACCTGCGGGAACTGCCCATCGAGGTCCGGTGACTGTCCAAAAGGACGGGATCAATGGCGCAGATCACACACAGGTTCGCACGCCTCAGGCGGGGAAGTGGGCAGTTATCGTGGCCGGACGCAGGACTATGACCTGCGATGATGCTGCGGAGCCACGCTGCTGACCAGGCGATTTGGATATGGCCGCGAGAGTGCGTAACTTTCTTCGAGTCAGCGCGCCACGGCGCCGCCCCGGACGCCCCGAGAGGGGAAACGGGGAAGGGAAACCGGGTTCTGCACTGACCGCCCCCGAGAAATCGACCGGGTCGCTTGATGCGCCAGGTTTGACATCTCGGACTGCCAGACACTCCCGATCGGACCACGACCGAGAGTTGCGGGCCGCGAAGAGCGTCTGGTAGGTTGGAAGAGTTGCGCCGGAGACGGGCAGCGAATCCAAATTGAACGAAAGCTCGCAGGTGAGCGCCCTTTCACGGGGTGGTGCTGGTGGGTGTGTGTTCTTTGAGAACTCGATAGTGTGTTGATGGATTGTCTGATGCCATTTGTTTGGCATCGTGTGTCCAAGTGTTTTTGGATATGGATGATTTTTGTTTTTGTGGCATCTGCCCTGTGGGGTGGGTGTTGCTAGTTTTTGTTTGGTCAGGTTTTTGTCTCTCTGGCTGAGATTGTGTTGAAGATGCCGGCTGTTGCTGGTTGTTTTCGATAGGTTTTCATGGAGAGTTTGATCCTGGCTCAGGACGAACGCTGGCGGCGTGCTTAACACATGCAAGTCGAACGGAAAGGC